>CAJXVQ010000553.1 GCA_913060685.1 uncultured Verrucomicrobiales bacterium | reverse complement strand
GGGCTCGGAGATGTGTATAAGAGACAGGTGCTGTTGAGGCGGGGAGAGGGGAGGGGGCGTGATTCCCTTCGGGATGCGCCAGGTTTCATCTGTCCATATGATTGCGCAGGCTGGGAATCAGATTTCCAAAGGAGGTGAATTTGGCTATTTCATGTTTGGAAAATCAGACATCATTTTTCTTTTCCAAGAGGGCAAAGCTCCAAAGATTGGCAAGACAAGCAACTATCGCCACTACGGAACCTCGTTGAGCATTTCTCCTGTCTATGGCGTGGCTTATTCAAAATAGCAGCAAACAGGTGTTCAAATCACCGCCGGAATTCCTGCCGATATTGCCTATGACCATGAGCCGTGGTCGGCAAATCCAGAAAACAATGACGGGCACCTCTACGGTCCGGCAAGAACCCCCAAGTTTTCCTTCCGTAGTCGAATCAAGCAAGATCCTTGATGATCTCGACCGTCCTTCGAACAGCCGCGGCGATACCATCCCAGTCCCCGGCTTCCACCAAATCGTGGGAAATGACTCCTCCCATTCCAACGCAATCGGCTCCTGCGGCAAACCATTCCGTGAGAGACTCCTTGGTGGCCCGCACTCCTCCAGAGATCATCATGGAGGTCTGTGGGCACGGAGCCTTGATTGATTTGACAAACCCGGGACCAAGCGTTGCACCCGGGAAAATCTTCACGAACTCAACTCCAAATGATTCCGCATTTGCAATTTCAGTGAGAGTCCCGCATCCGGGAATATACGCGATTTTTCTTCGATTGCATAGCTGCGCGACTTCGGGGTTCGTGCTCGGAGAAACAATGAACCTCGCACCGGCATTGATGTAGTAGGCCGCCGTGGCTCCATCAACAATGGAACCCGCTCCAAGGAGCAACTCCGGACACTCTTTCGCGCACTGTTTTTCCAAGGCGGAAAAAACCTCAAAGGCGTGGTCACAGCGATTTGTGAACTCAAAAATCCTTGCTCCCCCGGCGAAGCAAGCCTTCGCCACCTTTACCGCCACTTCTGCATCAGGATGGTTAAACAGAACAACGAGCTTCTGAGCATAGAAAGTATTGACCACCTCATGTCTGGAAAATCTTGCCATTGCCACGAGCCCAAAAGTTACCCACAGATTGGAAAAGAAGCAAAATTGAAATAGGCTAAAATAATAGCAGCAGAATGGCTCCCTCCCTCAAGGCGATGAGACTGTTTCAGCTTTACCTTCCTTTTTTGACCGTTATCACGGGGCACTCGACAAGCGAAGTCAACTCCGTCTCCGCCCGTCCACATCGGCACTCTGCTGGAGGCACCATCCATGTTCATCTTCGACGCCCACCTCGATCTCAGCCTCAACGCCCTGGAGTATAATCGGAACCTCCGGCGTCCCCTCAACGAACTTCGGGAGCGAGAGTCGGGCATGAATGACCTCCCCGGTCGCGGACGCGGCACGGTGAGCTTCCCGGAAATGCGCAAGGCCGGTATCGGGCTGTGTGTCGCCACCCAAATCGGAGGGTGCATGCAACCGGCCGGTCCGGTGGCCTCGTGGGCCTCACCCGAGCAAGCATGGGCCATGACCCAAGGGCAGTTGGCATGGTATCGTGCCATGGAACAATGCGGAGAACTCCGGGCAATTCGCACCGCCATTGATCTGGCGCAACACCTGGCTGATTGGGAGGCCCATCCTGACACCGCACCGATCGGCTATCTCCTGAGCCTCGAAGGAGCCGACTCCCTCCGAACCGTGGCCGATCTCGACACTGCCTATCAATATGGATTACGAGCCCTCGGACCGGCCCACTATGGTATTGGTCGCTATGCCTTGGGCCACGATCAATCCGGCCCTCTCTCGGCTGCGGGCAAAAATCTCCTGCGCAAGATGGATCGGCTGGGACTGATTCTCGACGTGACTCACCTCTGCGAAGAAACGTTCTGGAATGTGCTGGATTTTTACGAAGGACCGGTCTGGGCAAGCCATCACAACTGCCGGGCCCGGGTCGATGATCCCCGCCAATTGTCAGACGAACAAATCCATGCCCTCGCCCAACGCAGCGCGGTCATCGGGCTCGCTCTCGATGCCTGGATGGTCGTCCCCGGCTGGATTCGCGGAACGAGCACTCCCCAAAGCACCGGAGCAACGCTGGAGGAAGCCGCCCACCACATCGATCACATCTGCCAACTTCTCGGCACCGCACAGCATGTCGGGATCGGAACCGATCTGGACGGTGGTTTTGGGACCGAGCAATGCCCCATGGAGGTGGATTCGATTGCCGACGTCCCACGCATCCTCGACATCCTCCGCTCCAGAGGATATTCCGAAATCGCGATCGAGGGCGTTGCCCATCGAAATTTCATTGATCTCTTGAGAAAGGTTCTCCCATGATAAACCCATTGCCCTCGATAGCCCACTGGCCTCCGATCTCAGATCTTAAGGGAGCGCCTTCCCCATCTCTTCTGATCGATCCCTTACTGATCGAGTCCAACATCCGGCGAATGATTTCACTGGTGGGAGCGGATGGGGTTGATCGATTACGACCTCATCTCAAGACACACAAAATGGCAGAGGTTGTTCGGCTCCAATGTGAAGCCGGGATCACCAAGTTCAAGGCCGCCACGCTGGCCGAGTTGGAAATGGCGGCAGAGGTCGGAGCAAAGGATGTCCTCTTGGCGATGCAGGCAGTCGGACCGAATATCGCACGCTTGGTCCAAGCGGTGGAACGCTATCCCGAGATGACTCTTTCGACGATCGTCGATCACCCTCAGGCCGTGAGCGATCTCTCTCGACACTGCCGACATCTCGTTCATCCCCTGAGAGTCTTCATTGATATCGATTGCGGGATGCACCGCACCGGGATCGAAATCGGACCTGAGTTCGACGCGCTCGCGTCCCTCATCGAGGAACAAGATGGCGTCACCCTCGCCGGATATCATCTCTACGATGGCCACCTCCATGACCCCGCGGAAGCAGTACGAAGAGCGGGGGTTTTGAAAACTCTGGCAAGCGTGACCAAGCTCACCGCAGATTTACCAGAGTTGACTGTGATCGTGGGAGGCAGCCCGACCTTTGGTCTTTGGGCAAAGAATAGCAGCTGGGAGTGCAGTCCGGGCACCACGCTTCTCTGGGACGCGGGCTACGCCCAATCCTTTCCCGATCTCCCCTTTGATATCGCCGCTGTGTTGTTGACCCGGGTCATCAGCAAGCCAGGTGACAAGCGGCTCTGCTTGGATCTCGGGCACAAAGCAGTGGCTGCAGAGAACCCCTTGGAGTGCCGGGTCTTCTTTCCAGCCCTTCCTGACGTGAAAATTCTTGGACAGAGCGAAGAGCACCTTGTCGTGGAAACAGAAGACGCCGGGCAATTTAGTCCGGGAGACCTCCTCTACGCCTTGCCGCGTCACATTTGCCCGACCGTCGCCCTCCATCATTCGGCACATCTCGTACGTGAAGGGGTGCTCACGGAAGAGCGCTGGATTGTCGCGGCGCGAAAACGTTAACCAGCGGTCACCATAGAAAAATCTATTCTCCGGAAATTTCGATAATCAACTCGATCTCCACCGCAATATTTCCGGGAAGGACGTTGGTGCCAAGCGCACTTCTGGCTCCGATTCCCGACTCGGCTCCAAAGACGTCCCTCATCAATTCACTGAATCCGTTGATGACCTGAGGCTGCTGCACAAACTCCGGCGTGCAATTGACAAAGGCGAGCGACTTAATGATGCGCTTCACGCGGGACAGCTCTCCCAACTCATCTTTGAGGGTTCGCAAAAGGGCCAACCCCGTTTGGCGCGCGGCCGCTTGGCCCGCTTCCAGATCCATATCCTCACCGAGTCGCCCCGTAATGTAGTCGCCTCCTCCAAGGTAAGGACCGTGTCCGGAAAGATATCCCCGGTTCCCATCGATCACGAGCCGCTTGTAAAGCCCTCCAAGCGGAACTGATTCAGGGAGGGTGATGCCGAGGGATTCGATTGTTTGCTCAGGTGTTGTCATAGGATTATCGAAGGGGGTGGTTGGTCTGTTTATTCATCAGTCAACCTGCATTTCATCGCGCTCTTTCCGCAGGAGTTCCAAGGCCTCATCATGGGGCCGTGTGTCCCTGGGAGTCAACAGCGACGCAACGATCCCCGCCACGACCGAAACCGCTAGAGAAGGAATGACCGGGTTCCCCCAGTAGTCCTGCCATCCTGGTACAAACTTGAAGGTAACGGCGGTGGCTGAAGCTCCGATCAGCGAGGCCATCGCTCCGGAGGCATTGTAACGAGGCCAAAGACGACCGAGGATTCCGCAGACACACATTCCCGTAATGAACAGGGCAATAATGTCCGAGATATATCCAATGATACTGTCGGCCGCGAGGGCCATCCCCAAGGCCAGAACGGTCGTTATCCCCAGAGCAAAGCGGGCGTAGCGCACCACCTTTTCGGGAGGGGGCATCTTTTTAAAGACGCAATGATAGAGATCGCGAAGCAAGGTCGTCACCCCGGCGATCGCATCTGAGCTGGCACTCGACATGGTCGCGGAGAGACCGGCCAATAAGATCAACATTCCCAAAGCCACAGGCAACACCTCGGTCGCCATCCAAGGGACTGTCTCTTATACACATCTGACGCTGCCGACGATCTACTCTGTG
>CAJXVQ010000552.1 GCA_913060685.1 uncultured Verrucomicrobiales bacterium | reverse complement strand
TACACAGAGTAGATCGTCGGCAGCGTCAGATGTGTATAAGAGACAGCTCCAATTCATTGGAAAAGGGAAGAACGCGGAAGCAATCGGTGCTAGAGTCGGTTGTTCGATTGATGGCAACCAGATCGGAGATTTCGAAGTCTATGCTGGCAGTGGATATCTCAGTTCATCGACCAGAGCGCTCTCCGTCCCGGTTCAATCAGGTGAAAAAGTGGACGTTCGTGTTCGCTGGCCGGATGGGGCGCAGAGTCAACACTCTGTATCCTCTCACGGTCACCATAAAATTGAGCAGCCATAGCTCATCCATATCTCTCTAATTTCCATACGACTGCCACCCTAAAACGGCACCCCAATCCTCGATGAAAGTCTCCATACCTCTCTCCTTCTTCTCATGTCTCTTTCACTTTCCAACCGCGCTCGTGATTGCTTTGGGAATTCTTCAACCCGCATCCGCCGATCTCGTCGTTCCAAGTGCCATCATGGCTTTTCATCAGGGAGACAGCCTCACCGGTGACGGCTCGGCCCTCGAAGCGATTAACGGGAGTGGCATGACGAAACAGGATACCGACGATCCCTCAACCTGGACCATTAGCTCAACGGCCTGGCAGGACGACTGGCAGGGGTTCGAGACCCCTGGCGGAGCGAACCGAACCTGGGCCGTTCTCGATCTGGGTGCTCCCACCGCAAACCTCGACATGATGCACCTTTGGAATGTGCAGGAGAATTCCGCGACAAACCGGGGCATGAATGGTTTCAATATTTTTTACGCCACCGCACCCACCGTCGCACCTCCTGCAACCAGTGGCACGGTCACGCCCTACGATTTTTCCAGCGGCGGTTGGACCCGGATCAGCGGAAGCTTTGGATTGAATCAGGGCACAGGGAATGGTGATTCCGGACAGTCATTCGACGTCTCCGCAGCAGCCGGAGCCCGCTACATTGGACTGCAAATTTTGAGCAACCACGGAGGCATTCGCGTCGGATTTGGAGAGGTCGCATTCACCACTGCCGTGCCCACAGGCGCTCCCTCGGTTATCACTCTTCCGGCAACTGCGATCACTTCATCCTCCGCACGGATCAGCGGCAATCTCACCGACCCCGGCACAAGCACCCCGACCGTTCGCATCTACTGGGGTGCCAGCGATGGAGGAGCCAGTGCGATTGCGTGGAGCAACATTTCGGATCTCGGGACGCAGGCAAGCACCGGAGAATTTTTCTCCGACCTCAGCGGTCTTCTTCCAAACACAGCCTACTTCTTCCGAGCCTACGGCACGAATGCCGAAGGCGACGACTGGGCACCCGCCAGCCAAACTTTCATCACTCCGGCAGCGGCACCTTCCGTTCAAAACGTGGCCGCCATCGGTGTCACCGGCACCAGCGCCACCATCGGAGGCACGATCACCTCAACCGGAGGCGAAGCACCCAACCTTGTCATTCACTATGGTGACAATGACGCAGGCACAGGAACTTGGGATTCTCAATTAGCCCTCGGTTTGCAATCCGGATCCGCATCCGATGGCATTTCAGGACTAAACCCTTCGACCACTTATTACTTCCGCGCCGCAGCCACCAACTCTGCCGGAACAACGTGGTCGACAACATCTTCCAGCTTCGCGACAACGCCGGTGGTTCAACCGACTGTCACCAATTCCGCAGCCTCAGGAATCAATGGAACCTTCGCGACCTTGAATGGCCAGATCACCAATCCGGGCGGAGATTCCCCTTCTGTCATCATCTACTATGGAACTACGGACGGAGGAAGCGATGCCGGGAATTGGGAACTTTCCATCCCAGCCGGAACGCAAACCGGAGCTTTCTCACGCCTGGTGACAAACCTGCAACCCACCACCACCTATTTCTTCCGGGCCTTTGCACAAAATGCCGGAGGAAGTCACTGGGCCTCCCCTTCCCTCAGCTTCACCACCCCCGTCTTCACCGCGCCCTCGGTCGTGATCAATGAAATCCACTACGACGAAGACACCAAGACGGTGCGCGCCGAGTTTGTTGAGCTTTTCAACCCGAGCGGGAATCCTCTCGATTTGTCGGGATATTATTTTTCGAGCGGTATCGATTTTGAGTTTCCCGGAGGAAGCACTCTTGCCGCCGGCGGATATCTTGTCATCGCCGAGGACCCGGCAACCATCCAGTCCCGTTATGGTTACAACGATGCTCTCGGCCCCTTCGCCAATGGCTCGACTCTTAAAAACTCGGGTGAACGTATCACCCTGCGCGATCCCGCCGGCACCAAGGTCGATGAAGTCGACTACCGCCTTGGCTTTCCCTGGCCAATTGTGGGTGATGACATCGGTTCCCTCCTGGTGAGCCCCTCGATCGAACTTATCAACCCGTTCCTCGACAACGATCTCGGAGGAAGCTGGCGTGCCTCGGGCTTCCCCGTGACAACCTCGGTCGGCAACGGTGATGGCCCGGTCAATTACATCGCGAGCAACGCGAACTGGAAGTATCTTGATGACGGAAGCGATCAAGGCACCGCTTGGCGCAATTCAGGCTTCGATGACTCGACTTGGGCCTCCGGTCCTGCCGAACTCGGTTATGGAGACTCCGACGAGGCCACCACGGTAGGATCAGGTCCTGCGGGAGGTCGCTTCGCTACCACCTATTTCCGGGGAACTACTGACATCCCGGACCCCTCGGATTTTGTCAATTTCACGATCTCCATAACCTACGACGATGCCTACGCAATCTACGTCAATGGCAACGAAGTCGCCCGCCATACCGGACTTGCTGCCAATGCCGCATTCGACGATTTCGCAAGCAACACGGTCGGAGACAATGCCAATGACACCTTAAGCATTCCGACGAGCGCCTTCATGGCTGGATCCAATGTCATCGCAGTCGAGATCCACCAAGGCAGTAGGAACAGCAGCGACATTAGTTTCGCCCTCTCTCTGACTGGCGAGATTTCAGGAGGCACTCCGGGAGGAAGTTTCGCACCGACGCCGGGAGCGGCCAATCGCTCATTCGCAACAGCAGTGCCACCACAAATCCGGCAGGTCGATCATCTCCCAAAGGAGCCGGCCTCCGGACAGGCAGTCGTGGTCACTGCTAAAATCACAGACCCGGATGGGGTCGGCCCCGTGACTCTGCAATACCAACTGGTGAACCCAGGCGATTACTTCAGCCGTTACCTCAAATTTAATAGCAACGGCACTGCCAATGAAAACCCCCGCTACGAAGAGCCCGGCGAATGGGTCACGCTCACCATGAAGGACGATGGGACCGGAGGAGATGCCCTCGCTGCCGATTCCATCTACACCGTGACTTTGCCAGGCACCTTGCAAACAAACCGCCGACTCATTCGCTACCGTGTCTCGGCTGAAGACACTCCGGGAGCAGCGATCACAGTTCCTTACAGCGACGATCCACAACCCAATTTCGCTTACTTCGTCTACGATGGCACGCCCGATTGGAGCGGTGCCATTCGCCCGGGAGACTCTCCGGCAAGCTATCCGGGCTCTCTGATGTCAAGCGTTGCAACCTACTTCCTTTTGAGCACAAACACCTATGTCGACGACTCACAATTCGGAGGCTACGGAGGCTCGGAATACCTCTGGCCCGGCACCATGGTCTACGATGGCAAGGTCTACGATCACATTCAGTATCGCCCTCGTGGGGGCGTTCACCGCTACCAGTATGGCAAGAACTTTTGGAAGTTTGACTTCGGGCGGGGTCAACGATTTGAAGCACGGGATCGTTACGGCGAAAAATATTCCCAACCATGGAGCAAACTCAATTTCTCTTCCATCGTCCAACAAGTGAACTTCAACCATCGGGGCGAACAGGGCCTTTTCGAGAGCGTGGGCTTCAAGCTATTTGAACTCTCTGGCGTCGAGGCGTGCAACACCCATTACGCACAGTTCTACGTCATCGACAACGAGAGCCCAAGCGGAAGTGATCAATATGAAGGCGATTACTATGGCCTCTATCTCGCAATCGAACAGTTGGACGGTCAATTCCTCGACGAGCATGAATTGCCGGATGGCAATCTTTACAAAATCGAAGGTCACAGCGGCAACTCCAACAACCAGGGCCCGACCCAGGTCGACAACCGTTCCGATGTCACGGCCTTCATCAATGCCTATCGAAATGGAACTCCCACCGCCCAATGGTGGGAAGATAATCTCGATATCGATAAGTATCTCAGCTACCGCACCGTCGTTGAAGGCATTCACCACTACGACATTGCCGGCGGCAAAAACTACTTCTACTATCACAACCCCGTGACTTCAAAATTTGAGGTTCATCCATGGGACCTTGACCTCACCTGGGCCAATAACATGTATGGAAATGGCAACCATGATTTCAAAGCAAAGGTTGCTCAAAACCCTGCCTTCAACACGCGCTACCAGAACCGTGTCCGCGAAATCATGGACCTGCTCTACAACGAAGATGAAGGCGACAAACTCATCGACGAGATGGTGCGCGATGTTTGGACACCGGAATCCCCTTCCCTTGTCAGCGCCGACCGCCGCATGTGGGACAACAACCCCCGGATCAACCACCCCGATCGCTACTACGATGTTGCCGGAGACAGGGACTTCGGAGGCTGTCTCTTATACACATCTGACGCTGCCGACGATCTACTCTGTGTAG
>CAJXVQ010000551.1 GCA_913060685.1 uncultured Verrucomicrobiales bacterium | reverse complement strand
TCTACACAGAGTAGATCGTCGGCAGCGTCAGATGTGTATAAGAGACAGCACCAACTTGGTGCGCGGGAGACTAGAAAAGAAAAAGCCGAAAGCAAGCCGGGATTTACGGAAAATTTCCTAACATCGCCTTCTATTTGGAATTTGTCCCGGGGTTCAGGTTTGAGGAGGTGCTTGAAGCCTTGTTTCATTTTCTTGAATCACGCTCAAACTCCCACCGGATGCCAGGTGGTCTTGATTTCCTGGAAATCGAGAATGTGATAAGGACTCGGGCTCAGTGCTTTGTCAGCTTGTAAACTGACTCGCTTGAGATTCTCGGCTGCCTCAAGTTCCACCGCCTTCTTTTCTGCGTCATCATCGGAACAAAGAAGGAGCGCATTGACATCCATGTGTTTTGCAAACTCGGGCACCAACTCATCCCGCATCCCGGTCAGAATATTGACCACTCCTGCCGGAACGTCGGAAGTCGCCAGAACCTCGGCAAAGGAGATCGCGCTGAGAATCTTTCCGCTCGTAAGAATCACCTGGGAATTCCCGCCCACCAAAACAGGTGCCATAACGGAAACCAAGCCGGTCAATGAACCATCAGCAGGGGCAACGGTCGACACAACCCCTGTCGGTTCGGGAACCGAGAAGTTAAAATGCGGTGAGGCCACCGGATTCACGGAGGAGAAGAGAGCCTGATACTTATCACTCCAGCCCGCATAGTGAACAAGGAGGGCGATCGCTCCGGCGACATCTGCCTCGGCATTCGAGCTTCCCTGGGCAGTCAATTCCGCTTCAAATTGCGAGGATCGCCCTGCCAAAACCTCGGCGATTCGATAGAGAATCTGCCCCTTGAGATAAGCGGTGGACTTGGCCCAAGCACCGGCCGCCTTGCGAGACACGACCACGGCATTTCGAAAATCCTTGCGACTGGCGCGCGAGGCGTTGGCGAGAAACGCTCCCTTTGCTCCCCTGATCTCAAGAATTCGCCCGGATTCCGTTCGGGGGAATTTGCCGCCAATGAAGAGTTTGTAGGTCTTTGGAATAGACAGATTGCTCATATTAAAAATGTGTTCCTGTTTAATGAATCAGCTGACAATAGGCCGAGAGACCGTGGAGACCACCTTCGCGGCCGATCCCGCTCTCTTTGTAACCTCCGAAGGGAGAGGTCGGATCGAATTTATTAAAGGTATTTGCCCAGACGACTCCGGCTTTAAGAGCGGTGGTGACTTTGAAAATCTTGGAACCCTTATCCGTCCAAACCCCACCGCTTAGGCCGTATTGGGTGTTGTTGGCCTTCGCAATGGCCTCTTGCGGAGTCCGGAATGTCTGGATCGCCAGGACAGGACCAAAGATCTCCTCCTGCACAATCCGTTGGCTCTGGGCGCACTCCGTAAAGAGGGTCGGCTTGAACCAATTCCCCTTTCTCGGAACACCTCCTGATGGCTGCCACATGCAGGCACCTTCCTCCTGCCCAATCTTCACGAGCGCTTTGATTCGCGCAAGTTGCTCCGCTGAATTGATGGCCCCGATATCCGTGTTCTTATCGAGCGGATTCCCCACTACGAGCAACTCCATCCGCTTCTGAAGCTTCTTGATCACCTTATCGGCGACGCTTTCCTGCACGAACAAACGCGATCCCGCACAACAAACGTGTCCTTGGTTAAAAAAGATGCCATTTACGATCCCTTCGACAGCCTCATTGATCGGCGCGTCTTCAAAAACGATGTTCGCGGCCTTGCCTCCGAGTTCCAGAGTGAATCGTTTTCCAGTTCCGGCAACAGCCCGACGAATGGTCTTCCCCACCGCGGTTGATCCAGTGAAAGCCACCTTATCGACATCCGGATGTTCGACCAAAGCCTGACCGGTTTCCCCTGCCCCGGTGATGATATTTACGACACCCGCCGGCAAACCGGCATCTTCAAAAAGCTCAGCCAACTTGAGGGCCGTGAGCGGAGTTGTTTCCGCTGGTTTGAGCACCACGGTGTTTCCACAGGCCAGTGCCGGCGCAATTTTCCAAGCCGCCATGAGCAGCGGGAAGTTCCATGGAATCACCTGTCCGACCACTCCGATCGGAGCAACTTCGCACCCCGGAAAAGCATAAGCCAGCTTATCCGCCCACCCCGCATGATAGAAAAAATGAGCAGCGGCCAAAGGCACATCGACATCGCGACTCTCCCGGATAGGTTTCCCGCCATCCATCGTCTCCACCACGGCAAACTCACGGGCTCTCTCCTGGAGCAAGCGGGCGATCCGGAAGAGATACTTCCCCCGCTCGGCACCGGACATCTTCGACCAAACTCCGTCGTAGGCTCTCCGGGCAGCTTTAACCGCCTGATTGACCTCTTTCTTACCGGCCAAACCCACCTCGGAAAGCACCTCACCGGTCGCAGGATTTGTGGTCTCAAAACGCTTGGCTGTTTTGACCCATTTGCCACCGATGAAAAGGTCATAGGACTTCTTGATCTCGAAGTGGTCGGCGGACTCGGGGGCGGGTGCAAATCCACCCGATAAAAAATCATTGGCACTCATAAAATCAGTCTTGTGTAAAATAGTCTCCGCTTTGATAGCGACCCGTCTCCTGCTTGCGAATTTGCATGAGAAGATCATTGGTCAAAGAGCTCGCTCCGAAGCGGAACCATTGATTCGTCAGCCACTTGGCACCTAAAACCTCACGGACCATCACGAGATATTGCAAGGCGAGCTTCGCATTACTAATCCCACCGGCAGGCTTCATTCCCACCATCCGTCCCGTTCTTTCATAGAAGTCCTCGATCGCCTGTAACATCACCAACGTCACCGGGAGAGTAGCCGCAATCGGAACTTTCCCCGTCGAGGTTTTGATGAAGTCAGCACCCGCTGCCATCGCCATGTCGCTGGCATAACGGACGTTGTCGTAGGTCGTCAGTTCCCCGGTTTCAAGAATCACCTTCAGGTGAGCTTTGCCGCATGCTTCTTTACAAGCAGCAACTTCATCGTAAATCGCCCGATACTCTCCCTGCAAAAACTGCCCGCGAGAAATGACCATATCAATCTCATCCGCGCCTTCACCCACGGCATAGCGGACTTCGTCAAGTCGTTCCTTCAAGCGCATTTGACCGCTCGGAAACTGCGTCGCAACCGCTGCCACCTGAACCGGGGAACCCTGCACCGCCTTCACTGCCGTCCCAACCATACGAGGATAGACACACACCGCCGCCGCCGGGCCCACCGATGGATCCCCCGGGAGAGGACGCATCGCCTTTTGGCACATCTGCCTCACCTTTCCCACCGAGTCAGCACCTTCCAGAGTCGTGACATCGAGCATCGTCACCGCAAGCTTCAATGCCGTGACCTTCGTCTCTTTTTTTAAACTCCGTGCACAAAAACGCTGCGCACGTTCCTCAACTCCTACCTGATCAATGACAGGAGAGTCGCGACGCGTTGGAAAGGGAAAAACCTCATTGCTCACGACCGGGAATCTAATCGCGCCCTCTTTCAAGAGCAAGATCCGCCGGAAAAAACAAATCCAATTCTTCGCTCAATCATTATTAAACCGATGATTGAGCTTAGATTTCAGCTCAATATTTCCTGCAGCAATTAAATAGACAGAGATCTGCCCCCCCTCCGAAGCTTCCACAATTCACTCTTCCAAGCCCTTGAAAACATTCCCGGCCACGACAACTTCCACGCAGTCGGCCGTCTTCAGAGCCCGGGCCGTGTCGAGTTTCCCGGCGGCCCGGATTGTGTTGCCCGCAATCCGCAGGCCTTTTGCACTTTTGGCCTGCACCGCGGTTCTCCCCCGCAACACGAATTCATTCTCTTCGATCCGGATGTTCTGATGCACCGCATTGTTAGGAACGGTGTTTTGGGGGTTGATACTCACGACCGGTTCCCCGCAATTGAGAAATCTGTTTTTGCGGATTGTCACATCGCGCACGCCGCCGGATTCAAACCAACCCCGGGCATCGGCATCGATCAAGATGCCGCTCATTTGAGTGGCGAGGAGCTCGTTATTCTCAACGATCACCTTTCCCCGACTCGTGATAAGAAAGCCACGGGTTGGGATACGCCTGACCTTGCAGCCGCGGATCTCGACGTCCGGATTCCAGGTGATATTTTCCAACACGTCGGTCTCCCTGATGGTTTGCGGAGCGGGTTTCTCGAGAGTGAGAAGGATGTCGACCGGGCTGATGAGGCGGGACTGCGTGACGCGGTTTTTTTGGAAGCCCGCCATGGAATCCGAGTGCATGAACTCGACTTCATCACCGGGGTTGAAGGCCATGAATCCGAAGGTCTGCTTGTGAACGAAGCGCACTTTAATTTGGCGGTCCGAGAGGCGCTCCACCACGCGCAAGTAAGTGCCGTGAATGTTGATGGCGTCATCGTGAGCGCCCGAAAAGACGCAGTCCTTTACAAGGAGTTTACCACGACAGCCGGAGACCTGGATGCCATCAGCCCACGCCGCAGTGGTCCGGCCACTCTCGTTGCCCGGAGCGATGGTGACCGTGTCGAAGGTGAGGTTTTCTGAGAACTGGTTGACCAGCCCCATACCATGGAGAAATCGGAAGTGAACGCCCTTCCAGGTGATATTCTTACTGCGACGTGTGAAGACTGTCTCTTATACACATCTGACGCTGCCGACGATCTACTCT
>CAJXVQ010000550.1 GCA_913060685.1 uncultured Verrucomicrobiales bacterium | reverse complement strand
AGATCAGCCTCGGTCTCGTGGGCTCGGAGATGTGTATAAGAGACAGGGTTTGGCGGCCTTCTTTTTTGATTTGAGGCATGAAGTGGGGAACTGCTGGTTCCACGATGGGCCCGGATTCATCAAGCCAGTTGCCGCGGGATAAGACCCGGGATACTCGTGGTGTTTTGAGAGCCTGGGTCACCATGCAAAGGCGGGCGGAAGACTCCGTTTTTTTGCGTTGAGCCTCGATCTTTTTCCACTTGGTGAGTTGGTCATCCGGGATGAGTTTTGCCAATGCGTCGTTGGTCCTTTTTAGACCGGCTTCGAGGTCTTTCTTTTTCTTGGGATTTTTCTCTTTCCGAGCTTGCTCCCCACGGTTCGTGGATTCGGCGATGAGGCGGGCAATTTCGTTTCGTTGTCCACCGGAGAGTTCGTTGAGCTTTTGATTGAGTGAGTCGAGTTCGGCCTTTTGGTCGGGAGTAAAAACGGGGATTTCAGGAGGGCGGCGGGTGGGGAGGGAATTGGTCCCTGATGTAAAATGCTGTTCGTCATCGATATCGGCGAAGAAGGCCCCGAGGGTGTGGAAATCTTTCGCGGTGTAAGGATCGTATTTATGATCGTGGCACTGGGCGCAGCCTACGGTGGCTCCCATCCAGACGGCAGAGACATTGCGGACGCGGTCGGCCTGATAAATGGCACGGTATTCGGCTTTTTGAAGTCCTCCTTCGTGCGTGGTTTGAAGGAGTCGATTATAGCCGGTGGCGACGATTTGCTGCTGCGAGGGTTTCTCAAGAAGGTCACCGGCAAGCTGCTCGCGAGTGAACTGGTCGAATGGAAGATTCTGGTTGAAGGCCCGGATAACGTAGTCCCGGTAAGGTGAAATGTTGTGATCCTGATCACCATGATATCCGACGGTGTCGGCGTAGCGCACCAGATCGAGCCAGTAGATGGCCATCCTCTCACCAAAGGCGGGCGAGGCGAGGAGTAGATCGACTTCAGCCTCGATGGCCGTTTGGGGATTGCTCTTGAAGGACGTGATGAACCGTTCCTGGGCCTGGGGTGTGGGCGGAAGGCCGTTGAGATCAAAGTGAAGACGGCGAAGGAGGGTGATGGGATCGGCGTCGGGGGATGGGGGGATGGCTTCTTCTTCCAGTCGGGCGAGAACGAAGCTGTCGACGAAGTTCACGGGCCAGTCCCGGGTTTTTACGGAGGGGGCAGGCTGTTTGACGGGAGACTTGTAGGTCCAAGGCTCATCGTATTTTGCTCCTTCGCTGATCCACTGCTTGATGAGGGCGAGTTCTCCGGCGCTTACCTTTTTGTGGGTTTCCGGCGGTGGCATCACTTCATCCGGGTCTTGATTGAGAATGCGGGCGATGACCTCGGAGTCATCCGGCTTTCCCGGCTCGATGGGGATTTCAAATTCGCCACCCTCGGTCGCTCCTTCGAAGTTATCGAGTCGTAGGTCACCTTCACGGGTCTCTTCGTCCGGTCCGTGGCAATGAAAACATTTGTCCGAGAGAATGGGGCGGATATCACGGTTGAAATCGACCGCGGCAGCGGTCGCCAGCGGAAGAAAAGTCGCGAGAACAAAAGCTTTCATGAGACGGGGTATGACAAATGATTTGAAAGGGAGGGATAAAAAAAGCGGCCCCGGAGACCAATCCGGAGCCGCTTCGCACAAAGCCGGCGATTCTCCCGAAGGAGAGAAATCCGGCAGCGCCGAGGCGCCTACAAAAAACGTAGCAAGAAGAGGGCTTCTGTCGATGGATGATCAAAAAAACCTCCGGAAAAGGCGCTGAATCGTTGTTAAAGTGTAAAAAGATTAATTCAGATAGGACGAAATTAAGAATTTCATGACTATTTAATGGTATTAGCTAATTCGGCAAATTTGCCATCCTTATCAAGGAGTTCGTCATAAGACCCTTCCTCAATGACCTCGCCTTTCTGAAGAACGTAGATGCGGTCGGCATTCTGAATGGTCGAGAGACGGTGGGCGATTACGATGGAGGTGCGGTTTTTCATCAATTCGTCGAGTGCTTGTTGAATCAAGAGCTCGGTTTGGTTGTCGACCGAGGCGGTTGCTTCATCGAGGAGCAGGATGGGGGGATCTTTCAGGAGTGCTCTGGCGATGGATAAACGCTGCTTTTCCCCACCGGAAAGCTTCACGCCGCGCTCGCCGACGTTGGTGTCGAGAGTTTCCGGAAGGGCCCGGACAAATTCGGCGGCCTTGGCGGCTTCGAGCGCTTTCCAGATGTCTTCATCGCTGGACTTGCGGTCAGCGAGAGCGAGGTTCTCTCGAACGGTCCCGTTGAAAAGGAAGGCCTCCTGGGTGACATATCCGATGGCCTCCCGGAGTGAGTTCTTGGCAAGGGTGTTGAGTTCCTTGCCATCAATGAGAATGGAGCCTCCATTGTATTCGTAGAAACGGCAAAGGAGGTTGACGATCGTGGATTTACCAGCACCGGTGGTGCCTGCGAGGGCGATGGTTTGGCCCGGTTCAGCCTTCAATGAGACCCCGTTAAGAGTAGGCTGGTCGTCATCATAGGAAAAGCTGACGTTTTCGAATTGAACCGCACCTTGAACAGGGCGGGGAAGGGGGATTCCACCCGACGCGTCAGGTTCATCCTCGGAGTCCAAAATTTCAAAAACACGGTCGGCCGCCGCCCGGGAGGATAAAGCCATTTGGTTGAGCTGGTGGAGCTTTGTGACGGGATCGTAAAAGAGCGAGAGGAGTAGGAAAAAGGTGAGCAAGTCATCAAACTGCAGGTCGCCGGGTTGCCCGGTGCCCTTCATGACGGCATAACCACCGAAGCCGAGCACGAGAACATATCCCACGCTGTTGAAAAATGACATGCTGGGATTGTAGAAGGCCCACCACTTCATAATACGGAGGCTGGTTTTTCGGAGTTTCCCCGAGAGTCCGTTAAAATGCTCATGCTCATCTTTTTCAGCAGCATAGGCTTTGATCTGGCGGATTCCGGCAATGTTGTCATGGAGGACCGCGTTGAGGTCCGAGGCCGCATCCCGTTGGGCCTTGTAGCGACCGCGGGCGTTTCGAGTGTAAATCCATGCGCCCATGGCCAATAGAGGGATGGGCAGAGTCGCCCACATTGCGACCGTGGGGTCGAGCCAATACATTGTGATTCCGACTGCAAGAATCTGAATGACGGATATTAGGCCAAGTTCGATGCCGTCGATAAGAATTCGCTCCATCGCGGTGACGTCCTCGACCACTCTGGTCATGATGTCGCCGGTCCTGCGGGTATCAAACCAGCGGAGGGGAAGTCTCTGAATCTTACGATACAAGTCCGAGCGGATGTCGTAGATGACCCGCTGTTCGAAGTGATTGTTGAGAATGATCCGGGCACAGTTGAGGGCATCCTTAAGAAAGAAGCTCAGGAGTCCAAGCAGGACCCACGGAATAAAGATGTCGAACCGCTTGGCTGGAATAATCTCCCCGGTGATGTGTTTGACCACCAATGGGAAGACAATCACGGACGCGGCCATAATCGCGGCACACAAAAACTGCGATCCGCCTAAAAGGGGGTATCGCTTAAGATAACTGATCACTCGAAGCACACTCGACACGCGTGAAACCTGTCTCCTTCCCCCGCAGATGCAAGTGATCAGTCGAAAAGAGATCGCATGGGCAAAGAAAATTCATTTTTCATTGAATTTTCTGATTGCCGGATCACCGCCATGGTCGGTAGGTTACTTCAAACAACACCTTACGACACAAAACACATGGCTAATACTTTCGGTATCTTATCGGCGCTCGTCCTCGCGTTCTCGGCTTTCGTAGCTTTCAAGAACAAAGAGGAGTTTGAACTTCAGAAGCAAGCAACAATCTCGCAGGAAAATAGCCGAAAGGTGAACACGAAGACCTTTGATGGCTTGGTGGCAAGCATCACGACCCTCGAAGAGGACAAGGCCACGGCTGACACGTCTCGCGATGAATTCAACGTGAAGCTCGAAGAGCAGACCGGGAAAAACAAAAAAGTCGAGGGAGAAATCGCCGCAAAAGAGGAAGAGCTTAAGACAACCCAAGCTATGGTCGCAAGTGCCGAGGATAAGCTCAAGGAGCTTGGGCCTGTCCGCGATCTTGCTCCGAAGATTGAGCGCCTCACGGCCTCGATTGAGGAACTGAAAGACAAGGTCACCATTCTTAATACCCAGATTGACAGGTCGAGAGGGGAGAAGGCGCGGACTGGAGAGGCCCTCACGGGTTCCAAGAAGAGGTTGAGTGATATCACTTCCGGCCGTTCTCTCCCAACGATGAAGACCAAGATTCGCTCAATCGATCGCCGCTTGGGCATCGTGACACTGGCTGCTGGAATCCGCTCCGGTGTTATCGGAGGCTCGAAAGTTGCCGTCATGCGTGGTGGCGAGAAGATCGGAGAACTCAGCATCAAAGCCGTTTCTGCAAACCTTGCTACTGCTGACGTCATTCAAAGCACTCTCAAGGAGGGCGAAGATGTTTTGGTCGGTGACACGGTCATCCCTGTTGAGGAAGTCGCCAAGTAAGCCATAAACGGCCAATATTCAAAAAACACTTTAACCTACGAACTTCGCATTTTATGAAATCACTATTTTACGCCCTCGCAGCTGTCTCTTATACACATCTCCGAGCCCACGAGAC
>CAJXVQ010000549.1 GCA_913060685.1 uncultured Verrucomicrobiales bacterium | reverse complement strand
GGCATACGAGGTCAGCCTCGGTCTCGTGGGCTCGGAGATGTGTATAAGAGACAGTCCCTGCTCGAATGGCTCGGCAGTAAATTGGGCATAGGTATCGGTTGCGGTGTCCTCATTTTTGATGAGGCGGTTTGGGAGTTCGAAACGGTTCAGCTTGACTGGACCTTCCTTCTCTTCAGCGGCAGTATTTTCTTCTGACATTATTTTGTTGGGTTGCCGGGTTACCCTCTGGCGAGTTTGGTTCCTATCAAGGAACCTCAGAGGACCGACGGCGTTTTAAAGACTCGCGGGCGCGGAAAAGACCAGCTTCACGGGCTGGATGCAAACCTTTTTTCTTTTGATTTCCGAAAGATTCTTACGGATTCCTAATAAAATCTCCTTTGAAGGAGGTTTTATGATGAAAACCTCGAAAGCTGGATTATCTATGAACAAATAAGAAATCTATGCTGGAATCGCGGAAAAACCTTACTCGTTTCACTTACGAAACAACGGCCTTTGAAGGATGGCGTCTCTGCGTCAGTCGCGCCGGCACGACGTTCACAAAGTATTTTTCCGATAAAGCCTACGGGAGTGGCAAAAAATCTCTTACGGCTTCAGAGAAAGCTCGGACCCAACTGCTCAGGCTGATCGACAATTCCCGGCGGACCAACGGGAAACTCACCAAAGCGACCGTGGAAAAGGCCCACCGGATTTTAAAGGAAGCCTGATCTCGCGATGGCAAATCAATACGCACGCGTCATCCATTGGTTCCGCCGCGATCTTCGGCTTACCGACAACACCGCCCTCAACGCGGCAATCGAGGCTTCGGATGAGGTCATTCCAGCCTACGTCCTGAGCGACTGGAAAGGCACCCACGCTTGGACAGGAGGGAAACGACAACAATTTCTCTGTGAATGCCTTTCCTCGCTTTCCGGGAATCTTGAGCATATCGGAGGAGAGCTCGTTTTAAGACAGGGGGCTGCCGTGGCCGAGCTGCTTCGACTGGTCGATGAGACAAAGGCGGATGCGATTTTCTTAAACCGTGACGTTGATCCCTTTGGCTGCGAGATCGAAGCTCGATTAAAGAGGGACTCACCCGTTCCCGTTCACGATTTTCAGGATGCAGCCCTACATGGGCCTAAGGATGTTCTCAAAGGCGATGGCGATCCTTACCGGGTTTACACTCCATTTTCAAAGCGCTGGCTCCCTTTGGCCAAAATGACACCCGCCGGTCGGCCCACATCGATCAAAACGCCCGCTGATATCGCCTCACTTCCACTCCCTACCCTTGAAACATGGGGTCTTGAAGAAGGAGATTGGGAACTTCCGCGGGGAGGTGAAAAGGCCGCCCGTGAGCGCATGAAGGAAGCCCTTGCCAAGAGGATCTCCGACTACAACGACACCCGCGACATCCCTTCTGTTCCCGGAACAAGTCGCCTCTCGCAAGATCTCCGCTGGGGCACCCTCTCGATTCGAGAACTCTATCAGGAAGCTGAAAAGTGTGGCTCGGAACAATATCTCAAGGAATTGGGATGGCGGGAGTTCTACTTTCAAATTCTTTACCACTACCCCGAAGCTCTCAATCTGGAGTTTAATCCCACCTGGCGTGGCCTTCCCTGGGAAGAGTCGGATGAGCGCTTCACGGCGTGGAAACTTGGCCGGACCGGGTTCCCCATTATCGACGCCGGAATTCGAGAGCTCCTCAAAACCGGATTCATGCACAATCGGGTGCGCATGATCGTGGCAATGTTCCTCACCAAGGATCTTCACGTCGACTGGCGACTGGGAGAACAATTCTTCGCCCGGCATCTCCTCGATGGGGAAATCGCCTCGAACAATGGAGGTTGGCAATGGAGTGCCGGCACCGGAGCAGATGCCGCGCCTTACTTCCGCATCCAGAATCCGTGGTCACAAACGAAGCGCTTCGATCCGAAGGGAGAATACATCAAGCGCTGGGTTCCTGAACTCGCATCGGTAGATCCGAAGACATTTCAGGCTCCCCCGGCAGACGGTGTGTCGCTCGCTTCAAACTACCCTCTGCCAATCCTTGATCACGGTGACGAGCGCAAAAGGACCCTTGAAATCTTCAAGAAGCATCGGGAACAGCAGGTCTAGCCGAAATCAGCCTGCTTACTTCCGATTCGCTAAATCCACAGGCGGATTAGAGATCTTTTTTAAGCCCTTCGACGATTGCTGCCAACTCTTCGGCAGGAATGGCGAAGGCCTCGACGCGGTTCACGGCGGCGATGTTCATTCCGACGAACTCGTTATCAAGGGTGAAAATCGGCCCTCCAACAGTTCGGCGGGTCAGCATGGTCTCGTGCTGGAAAACCATGGGAAATCCGGTCCTCCGCGGAGATTGTTGCACTTCGCCGCCGCTGAGTTGGTCGTTTCGGCTTTTGGAACCACCGTAGAGTTTGTGGCGAGCCATCAAAGTAACCTCTAACTCCATCGTTTCCTCCTCACGCTTAACTTCCAGCTTGATGACATCATCAGGAACCTTTGTTTTAAGATATGCAATGAGTCCGTCCCGGTCCTTGATTTCGGTGCCGTCAACTTTGACCAAGTGGTCGCCCTTCTTAAGACCGGCATCTTCGGCTCCTGATTTCTCGGTGATAGAACCCACGAAGACCCCATCATCCTTGGAATCAAGACCCACCCCAAGAACAGCCGGCGATCCACCTGGGATTTCACGTTTATTAGCGCTGACGATTCCCGGGCGCGGGCGACGAAAACGGCGTTCCGTGGCCCCATTCGAGACCACCCAGGTTCCGTGAGAGAGATCCACTTCTTTATTCAAATCAACGGGAAGAAGGCCTGTCGCTTCGATCTTGACCAGAGCAACATCCCAAACGTCATTCCGTCCCACGACCACTACACTTCGGTATTTTTTAGTCCCAATGCGAACATAGTAGCTGTCTATTTCCTCCAGTTCACTGGCTTTTGTGAGAATCAGGCCATCTTCCGAGACGACCGTGCCATAGATGAAGGGGCCGGAAGTGGCATTATTGTAAAAAACCGCACTACTTTCCTGAAGCGAGATTTGCACCGGCCCCAGGGCAACTTGAATCAACGGGCCATTCTTACGACGCTCCGATGGTAAGGAATTAGCGGCTGCAGGCAGCGCAAAGGCGATGAGTAATGCGATGGTGGTGATCTTCATGGGCGTTTTCCTAGTTGAATGGTTTCTTCCTTGCTCTCATCTCCGCTGATCCATTTGAGCTTCAATTTATCGCCCTCTCCAAGTTCGGCAAGCTTGCTGGACATCCCCTTCTCGGTTGCTTCTTCACCAGCAACTTCGAGAATACGATCTCCCACCTTAAGCCCGGCCTTCTCAGCCACGCTCTCCTCCCAGATTTCGGTCACCCGTAAACCGCCCTCTTCGGCCTTTTCAGTGATCACTCCAAGAAATCCACTCCCTGGAATGCTCTTCTTGGCGAAGCCTCCGCTCCCGATAAACTTCCCCTCTTTCAGTTCATCCCAGTGAGCCTGGAACTCCCGCAAAGGAACATGCATGCTCTCCTCACGAGAGGCACCAACGCGGCTGTGAATTCCAATCAACTCACCGGCCATGTTGAACAAAGGCCCGCCTGAATCCCCGCCAATCAGCATACAATCGGATTGGATTGTCGAATCTGCCTGTCTTACCAAGCGCCCAACCCGGACGTTAATTCCCCGCTCCTTGTCAAAGCCTCCCGAATGACCCAGCGAAAAGACCCAATCACCCAATTTTGTGGAATCGTCCAGATCCACCTCGACAAACGGGAAGGGGCCATCGTCGATAATTTGAAGCATGGCGGAATCCGTCTCGGAATTCAGGCCCAACGAGACCCCTTTGAGCTTCCGACCGTCTTCCATGACGACCGTGATCTCCTGATCCACTTTACTGGTCACGTGAGCGGCTGTCAAAACCAAGCCATCCACGCTAATGATCACGGCGCTGCCTGATCCCCCGCCCATCTGCAAACACACCGTAGCAGCCCTGGCCCGCTCGAGATTCTCCTGAAGAGCTTTTTGAATCTCCCGGAAGTCATCAAGACTTTGCGGAGCTTCCTTATCATTAAATCGTGGACGATCGGCATGAGCCATCAACCCGCACATGAGGGAGGCCGCCGTCACCATTATTCCAAATTTCATTACTATTTTTAATCTAGTGGCTTGCTCAGGATAAGGCAATCGACAAAACAGGAAACGACGAAACATGAATGATGAATGCCACAGGCAGCACATTCCAAACGTCCCCTCCAAACAAACGACCTCTCCAAATCATCTGATCATCACCGCTGCACCGCTTTAATTCGCTTCTCAAGAACTGCGGCTGAATCCTTTCGCCCCAATTTCACCAAAGCCTGATGATAGCCCTTGAGGGTCTTCAGGTGATTTGGACGCACGGCGAGGCCTTTTTTGTAAACAGCTTCCGCCTTTTCGAACTCATTTTGCGACATGTGAAAATCACCCAAACGCAATTCCATGGGATAATCGACAGTCGGAGGAAGAAGGTTTACGGGACGTCCCTGGCGGTCGATCGCTGACTGATACCAGGTCATTGCCGCACGCTTCATTGCCCCTTTTTCCATCTCCGCCAACATCCCCCGTAATTCCGGAACCATCATGGTCAGGGTCTGTCTCTTATACACATCTCCGAGCC
>CAJXVQ010000548.1 GCA_913060685.1 uncultured Verrucomicrobiales bacterium | reverse complement strand
CGAGATCAGCCTCGGTCTCGTGGGCTCGGAGATGTGTATAAGAGACAGGGGTAATCCTATCCATCTATGGATACGAATCTAGACGTTAACATCTAGATACTCTGCGTGAAGGAGGGTAATATGAAGCCGATTCACGACTCATTCCTATAGTTGAATAAACCCGGTAAGGGTCGCTGAAGCCAACGATCACTCAACTCACAACAGAATCGTGAAAGCAAGAATTCATCCCCTCCTTTCCATGACTACCGCTCTCGCCGGTCTCACCATGGTTGCCGTGTCAGAACCTGGTGTGCCATCCTCGAAGCCCGAAACTCCTGACTCTGCGGTGTCGATCACCATCAGCGAACCTGGCTTTGAAGCGAATGGAAACTGGAAATTAGGCCACACAGGTGCGGGGGTGGATGGTCTCTTCGATAACGATATACTGCCTAATTACATCAAGGCCGGATTGATCGATACGAAGCCTGACCTGGGGAGTAGAATTGCCTACAATAACGGTCCGCATCAAAATTTGTATCAAGTTCTCGAAGCCACCGTCGCCGCTCACACGACTTACAAACTCAGCATCGTCGCCATCGACTCCACCGCTACCAATCCGTTTCCGGGTGGCGAATTGCGACTGGGTTTTGTTTCCGCGAGCCCTACAGCCAAAGATGATTTCGGTTGGAACCTGCTCACTCCTGCGAAGGCAGATCATCTCGTCCCATTCAACGATCACGAAAACGCCCCGGAAAATCTTACTGATGGGGTCGTCACCTGGAATTACACATTTACCACCGACGCCACACCCCTCGGCCTCGGCCAAAAACTGCGTATCGAGATCCTTGGTGGAGGCAAACCTCAAGCTCTCTTCGACAACGTCCGCCTGGAATCGACAGTCGCGACACCCGAAGAAATCAGCGCAGCAGCCAACGCCGTCACGCCCGTCAAGCCCGCACCGATCGTCGTGATGTTTGGCGATTCCACAACTTATGGCGGAATGGCTCCAGCGGTCCAAAAAGAACTTAATAAACTGATCGCGTCCGAACGTCATCGGCCAAAAGTGATCAATGCGGGTAAGGGCGGCGACTATGCTGTTGGCGCATTGACACGCCTGGAAAAGGATGTGCTCGCGCACAAACCCGATGTTGTCACGATCTCCTTTGGTCTCAACGATACCGGCTTGCGCAGGCCCGAAGATTATCAGGACAGCCTGAAGAGGATGATCCGGACCTTTGAGGACGCTGGTATCCAGATACTCCTGATGACCAGCACCCCCTTCAACAACGAGCAGCATGGCTGGGCCAAGAAATTTAAGGACGATGGTGGACTCGATGAATACCTGAACAAGGAATACTGCGACAGGGTGCGCGCTCTGGCCGACCGTAAAAAAATTCTACTCTGCGATCTTCATGCTATTTTCACGGCTGAAATCAAGAAGGACCCCGGGCAGATCAACAAGATCATTTCAGGTGATGGTGTTCACCTCACCGCAGAGGGTTATCTTCTGATATCCAAGCATGTTGCCCCGAATATCATCAAACTTCTCAATGCAAAATCAGTTCAACCCGCCGGTAAGGGGCAGTGAGCGGAAGCTACAGATTACTCCCCTTTCACCCCCTCCGCTCCGGTCCAAGGACGACCTCAAGTCCCTCCCGCCAAAAGCAATTTCCTGGCAGTAGGAGTGAAAGGCAGCTTGCCTGCAAAACGCCGCCGTGCCCTCATGAACCGCGCCTACCGTGAACGACTCCTCTCCCTAGCTTGATCACCCTGGATCGTGTCGTAGGATTTAGTAGTTTTTGTTTCGTTTGTATTCATTACAGTTGTCAGCTGGGCGGTTTCCACCCCCACCTGACAACCCATGTCATCTAGCAGTCAGTGACTATCAACTATGAATTCGAAACGATCAAAACTCACATTCCAATCTTGGCTCATCTGGTCATTGATGTTCGTCACGGCCTACGCACAGGAGCCCCGCGTGGGTGGCGAGGCACGGTTGGAAGCATGGAAGCGACACCGTGAAATGGCCGGCAACTCCCCGTTCAAGGATCTCCAGTGGCAAACTATGGGGCCCAAGTTTGCGGGCGGTCGAATCGAATCGATCGATGCGCCAGCCAACGATCTGAAAACCATCTATGCTGGTGTTGGTGCTGGAGGCATCTGGAAGACCGTCGACGGTGGCCTCACATGGAAACCGATCTTCGACCGCGAATCGACCTTTGCGATCGGGGATTTGGCAGTGGCGCCCAGTGACCCCAACATCATCTGGGTCGGCACAGGAGAGTGTCACCTGGGCAATTCTTACCCTGGCACAGGCGTGTTCAGATCCTCTGATGCAGGTGAGACATGGACTAACATGGGGCTCCATGACAGCGCACACATCGGAACGGTCACCATAGACCCGACCAACCCTGACATCGTCTATGTTGCTGCGATGGGATACCCGGGCGCCGGTGGGCAACGGGGCATCTACAAAACAACGGATGGAGGAGGGACGTTCAAGCGTGTGCTGTTCGCGGGTGAGCGTACCGCGTTTGTCGATCTGGTCATCGACCCCAATGACCGCAAGCGGCTGTTTGCTTCGGCCTGGGATCGCTCCGGTGGGAATGGGAGCGGTGTCTATCGCAGTGACGATCAGGGAGAAAGTTGGAAACGACTGGAGGGTGGCCTGCCGGATAAGCAGATTGACCGGGTCGCGATCGCCGTGTCCGCCTCAGAGCCGGGAGTTCTTTACGCATTGATGGCGGACCGCTCCTCGCCCGAACTGAGAAGGCGTGGCCATGCCGCCTTATTGTTCCGCTCGGATGACTACGGCGATACCTGGGACCGGGCCCATGCTCGCTACGTGCCGACCTACGTCGGCTGGGACTTTTGCGATCTCCGGGTCGCTCCTGACAACGCCGACCACGTCTTTGTTGGCGGATTTCGATTGATCTTTTCCCAAGACGGCGGAAAGACATTCGAGCGCGAAGGTGGCTGGTCGAGTGAGCAGAATGGCGAGAGGGTGTTCAGGCTGCACAGCCACCGCGGGAAAGGCCTGCATTTGGACGTGCATGATATCTGGATCGACCCCGCACACCCTGACAGGGTCCTTCTCGGCAACGATGGGGGGCTGTATATTTCTCAAGATCGCGGGCAAACATGGTTGCACCTGAACAACCTGCCGATCGCCGAGTTTTACAGGATTCACCTCGACGATGAGAAGCCATTTCGCATTTGGGGAGGGACCCAGGATAACGCCTCATTTGTCGGGCCATCGACCGCCCGATTCGAAACCGGGGCTGACGACCGGTGGCAGCAGGTATTCCTCGACCGCTGGGCGGGAGGCGACGGCTTTTCTACCTTCCCTGATCCCAACGACCCCGGGATCACGTTTTACTCCCAGCAGATGGGCGGTCTCCAACGCTCCCGGTATGGCCGACTGAACTCCGAGAAGAGGATCAAACCTCGTGACCGCGGATTGCGATTCGCCTGGGATACGCCGTTCTTCGCTTCATCGCACCCGGGCGATACCGTATTGTACTGTGCCGCGCAGCGTGTGATGCGATCCGACAACCGGGGCGACAGCTGGCAGGCCATCAGCCCGGATCTTGGCCGCGATGCTCTGCTATCTCTTGCGGAATCGCCCCTGGACCCGAAGCGGCTGGTCGCCGCGGGTGGGCGGGGCGAAGTCCACCTGACTTCCGATGGCGGGAAATCATGGAAACGGGCCGGCAGAGGATTGCCGGGAAAAACGGTTCGTGAGGTGGTCGCGTCCGCCCATGATAAAGACCGCGTGTATGTCGTGTTGTCAGGTAAGGGTGACAACGACAGCGCCTCGTACGTGTATGTGACAAACGACTTTGGGGCCACATGGGAGTCGATCGCCGGCAACCTTCCAGATGAATCCGTCAACACCCTGGCCGAGGATTCAGAGACCAAGGAGCTTCTCTTTGTCGGAACCGATCTTGGAATCTACGTGTGCACAAACTCCGCCCTGACCAAAGCTCCCGATGGTGCGGATGCGAAAGATGATGCGGAAGGTGATGCGGAAGGTGACGATGGTGACAGACAGCTAAAATGGGATTCACTTTGCCACACGCTACCAACCGCTCCGGTCGTTGACATCGCCGTCCACGGCCGCGATGGCGCCCTGGTCGCAGCTACCCACGGGCTTAGCATTTTCCTACTGGAGATTGATAAGATTCGGGCCGCCCGGGGTGAGTAGATGCTAGCGCTGGTACGGAATAGTGTTAGAAATAAAGAATGCGTGACAGATCCAAACGCAATGTGTCCTTCTATTTGCCCTCCTATTAATTAATCTGCCAGGCATATTACGAGGAGTATTAAGCGGCTAGATAAAGAGGCGACTTTCAAGCGAAGAGTTTGCGCATCACTTCTGCAAGCCCTTCTCGATCCAGGCTGCCTTTGGCCACATCAATCATGGGTTGGTAAAGCGCCATTGGATCATTGTCCGTGGTGCCGATTTCGTTGGCTTCTAGGAAGATCAGGGCTGTTGCGACTGCGGTGCGTTTGTTACCGTCAAGATAGGCTTGAGCTTCTGCGATGTGGAAGGCGTAGGCGGCAGCGAGCTCGAAAAGGTCACCTCCAAGATAGTAGTAAACCTGTCTCTTATACACATCTCCGAGCCCACGAGACCGAGGCTGATCTCG
>CAJXVQ010000547.1 GCA_913060685.1 uncultured Verrucomicrobiales bacterium | reverse complement strand
AGGAATGCCGCAAGGCATGACTCGTCACCCGTTTCTCAATCCCCGCCGCCTGAGCTGCCTTCGCAATCGCCTTATTATAAACTCCACCATGCAGATGATGCCGCCCCATGCTGAAGCTTCGCGGCCAGTTAATAGCGTTCATCCAGCTGCTCAAAAAGCCGACTCGTCTTAGCTTTTAAAAGCACCACCGGCACTCGTTGCGCTGTCTTTTTCAGCTTTACGCCAATTCTCGGATCCTCCACCCCACAAACCTGCTTAAAGAAATGAGCGAGCGCATTGAGCGCTTGTTTTTGCGTGGAATAGGCAGACTCCTCATCCTCCACCAAGGAGGCTAAAAAGCGCGTTGCTGTTTCTGTCGACATCACCTGTTTAGCAATCTTCGCGAAATTCCCACAACGAGCCGCCCACGCTCCATAACAGTCCTTTGCTTGGGGCGGTTTGGGTCTTACTCCGGTTGACCCGGAGCTTGAGGTCGTTCTCGATATAGCGGGTGACGCTTGGTAGGACTCGCTCGGCGGCTTTCTGACTGCCAACAAATACGTTGGCTTCATCAGCGTATCTTACGAAGTCCAGTCCGCAGTGCTCCAGCTCTTTATCGAGACGATCCAATACGATGTTACTCAGTAACGACGAGAGGGGCTGCCTCGCGACGGTCTTTTCCATGCCTCGCTTCCCTGCATGAGGATGGCGGTCTGCCTTTCTGTGTGTTCCCCCCTTCGCCTCCGCAGCCAACCCCTTCATTCAGATCCTTCATGGGCCAGACGAAGTGCCCTTACTCCACTCGCGTGGATGGCGGTTCGCTTGGTTTATTCAGGAACCCTTGGTTTCTGTTTCATTTTCTGTTTCCTGTTCAGTTATGACGGGACTTTCACCCGCCTGTTCCGGCCCATGCAGGGCTCACCTCCCTCCGGCTCTACGGTCCTCAAATCAAGCCAAAAGCTTACCAAATGAAAGGGCAAAGACGAAAAACCAAGCAAGTTCAGAGTGTCATGAATAATGGCACAACGCCCCCCCGCTTCGGTGTCATCTTTCATTGGCGCAACGCGCATCTTTATGTGATCAGCAATCGTTTTCACAGCAGGGAGGCTCTTGCACTTTACCGGATGAGATGAGGAATTGAGCAACTCTTTAGCCACCTTAAAAAGCGTGGCTTTGATTTGGAAGTCACTCATATGACCAATGCAGCCAAGCTTGAAAAGCTGTTCGCAGTGGTATCGTTAG
The DNA here is from genome assembly GCA_913060685.1 of uncultured Verrucomicrobiales bacterium. Taxonomy (GTDB): domain Bacteria; phylum Verrucomicrobiota; class Verrucomicrobiia; order Verrucomicrobiales; family Akkermansiaceae; genus SW10. The sequence goes on along the minus strand of CAJXVQ010000547.1, from coordinate 3,414 downwards.
CGTCCCTTCTTCAGCTTTGCGTGGGGTTGCCAGTTGCGTAAGATCCGGAAATCGACCGCCCCGATGAAACGCAAAAGCATCTTCCAAATTGGGCAGGCAGGCACCCTTCACCTGCTAAACACTCCTCACCTTAAGGAGATGGAACGACGGAAATTCAGCGATTGGGTCCCATCTCCGATCTTCAGTTCAATTTTTATCGTGAAGTGTGAATTCCGGCAAGAGAGCCACCGGCAGTGATGAGAACCAACGAAACCACCGCTGATCAACATCATGCCTGATCACTTTCTATCAGGTTTCACACTTCACGATGAAAATTGAGAGGTAGGATAAGAGCTGAAGCCAGTCGAAGAATTCAAGGGCGAGTGGCGTGCCCTGGGAAGTCTCGATCCTCACACCCTGCGTTCGCTCCGGCGGGTTGCCACCATCGAGAGCGATGGTTCTGCAACCCTCATCGAGGGGGGGGCAGCCCGGCGATTCAGAAGTCAAGGGACTCCTTGGCGGCCTTGGGCAAAGAATCACTCCAGTCACAAGATGAACAGGAGGACTCTGGCTACGCCTTTGTCATGTTGCTGCGAGCAGGTTACGCCTCCGACACCTCACTGGAAAGCGTCATCAAGCATAACAAAGAAGCGTATGGAATTGACTCCGAAACCCTTACGCAGGGGCCGCATTTCCAGCCATGACTCCACACTCATATCACCTTCCTGAATGTCTCGGATGTCGCTACGACGGCATCACCTTTGCTCAACGCGATCAAAAACGCACCGCAATCTTCCTCGGCGACCTCATCAACCCAAAGAACGATTCGGTTCCCAGCGGCACCCGTGAAACCCTTAACGCCCGCCGGAACCACGCATCTTGGGCCCAATGAATTTAAGACTCATGAAGTCGGCTCCGATTGATCAAGCCCGGGTCAACGTCCGGTCCGTGTTTCCCGGCAAAAGATTTCTAGCGCAAGCGGAGGAAATCAATAGAATCGAGATCTATGAAACACCTGTTCCCTTTCAAATCACTCGTCGTGGGGCTGACGGCCTCGTTGTTCACGACTGCCGGAGCCGGAGAGATCAGGTTCGGGCCACCGCAAGGCCTCGACGTTCCCGGATGCACCGAACTGGAGGGACCGGAGGTGATCGACTACGACGGTGACGGGGTTCGCGATTTATTAAGCGGGCTCTATTCCGGGCATCTCCTGTTGCGCCGTAATCTAGGGACGAATAAGGTGCCCCGCTACGCGGAGCCGGTGAAGCTCCAATCTGGTGGCAAGGATATCAAGTTGAAGCACTGGTGATGTGGCACTGTGAGTCCGCAGTTCGCGGATCTGAACGGTGATGGAAAATCAGATTTATTGGTAGGTTGTTTCCAAGGGTTCATTCATTACCTGCCCGCGACAGACGACGGCTACGCCGCGGCGACATGGCTGACCGACACGTCGGGGAAGGAGATTCACCTCGGCCAGTACTGGGGGATCGAGGAACGGAAGTGGATCAAGGTTGAGCAAGTCAAAGGCGTCCCTGACAATAACATCGGGCTCTACCCGGACCTCAAGGATTGGGACAATGACGGGGACCTGGACATTATCATCGGCGGGCGGCGTGGCAGCATCGGTCTGAGAATCAATGAAGGGACGGCCAAGGACCCAAAATTCTCTGCCACGCCCCGGTTCCTCGAGGCGGACGGGAAACCGATTATCTTGGAGAGCCAGGTCTCGACCGACTTCGTTGACCTCGATGGCGATGGCCTGCGCGATCTCGTGTGCGCCCAGACGAATGGGAAGATTAGTTGGTATCGCAATGGCGGGAGCGAGAAGACCCCGAGCTTCGGGAAGCCCATCATCATTACGAGCGCGGGCGACGACCGGCCGCTGAACCACTACCTGCGGGTGAACGCGGTGGACATGAATGGCGATGGTAAAGTCGATCTCGTGATCGGAGGCAAGTCGCAGGAACCGGAATCGAAGCCGGGGATCTGGGTCTACTACCAGCAAGCGGGCGACGGCCAAAAATTGGGCACGCGCGCGGCCGCCGGGCGCTAAAGCGACTTCGCCTCCAAGGGCTGCGAGGGACGCTACGATCACAAGACCAATCCGATGGAATGGCTCAATCAGGCACACAACCCGGAATTCACCCCATCAAAACGCGACTCAAGAAACATCTCCCGACGACCGACGAGCCGAACTCGCCGGTGAATCCCTTCGATGCTCGTAAAAGACACCTCAAAAAGAAGTGAGCTCGATGGCAGCTCAGATTCCAAGGTCTCAACACGATTCATCGTCCTCCCTGGCTGCGGCATCACCCACATAGCCTTCACCGGTGTCCACATCGACAACCACCTGCACAACTTCAAACAAAGCCGCTCCCATGCTCGACCGCCGCTCCTTCCTCCGCGCTTCCGCCGCCTCCACCCTCGGCACGCTCCTCCCGTCCACCGGATACTCCCGTGGCATCGAAATGGATGCCATCCCCAAAGGGGAGCGCCCGGTCCAGCACCCCGACATCACCTTCCTGCCCCCGCGTGGTCGCTCTCCCGCCTCCTTCATCATCGACGACTCAACCTGCCTCGTGAACATGGGCCACTACTGCATGCCCCAGTTCGCCGCTGCTTTCCCAGACCGCGCCGAGTATAAGAAACCATGGCAAGACTGGCCCCGCGAAATCCCGGACACCTTCGTCCGCAAGTTCGGCGAGTGGTGCCGCACCCAGGGTGTCAAAGGAAAATACTCCATCGTCCCCTACCCTGCCTGCGTCGGCTGGGTCGATCGCTTCATGCCAGGTTGGTCAAAAAAGCAGCTCCAGGACTCCCTCACTCTCGTCCGCGACTTCATGGCACCCGACTGGGACATCCACTCCGAGATGATCTCCCACACCCGCGTCCTCGACCTCAAAACCGGTCGGCCTTTCCCAGAGATCTCGCGTCACACCATGGAGAATTCCTTTCCCGACAAGCCCGTCTCCGTCGACCACCTCACCGACTACATTGCTTACTCGCTCAAGGTCCTCAAAAACGCCGGCCTCCACTGCGACGGCTTCACCACCCCCGGCGGCTTCGGCAATCTCGTCAAATCCGAACTCTCCCTCGCCGCCCACCAGGCCGCGCGCTCCGTCTACAAAACCGAGATCCCCCACTACTTCAAATACCTCCACACCGACAAGACCCGCTCCACCGACCCACACATCGAACACGTCTCCGGTCTGAAGACCTCCGACCCAAAATGCACCGTCAACATCCTCGCCGGCACCGGCGATTGGTTCGGCGGATGGGACGGCGTCTCCGCAGGTGACATCGACAAATCGGCCGACAAGTTCATCACCGAAGACGGAAAATCCGGCCGCATGGTCGAAATGATTGATCGCAACGAAGTCGCCATCATGCCTGTCTCTTATACACATCTGACGCTGCCGACGATCTACTCTGTGT
>CAJXVQ010000546.1 GCA_913060685.1 uncultured Verrucomicrobiales bacterium | reverse complement strand
AAGAAGTTGATCTCATTTCAGATCACTATCCGGTCGAAGCCGTGTTCGCAAAGTAGCTGTTCGGGATCGAAAAATACCCAAAACTCACGGCCCGGAGAAAACCCACTCCACAGGGAAAGCGTCCAAGGTAGAATAAGGCGATCCAATCAAAGCTGCCATGGAGAACTCACATCATGCAGCCGAAGCGCCTCCTCATACTCCGCTGCGATATCCAGTCCGAGGTCAACGGTCGGGTCGATGATCTTGAAGCCGTTTTAGAGAGAGAGTTCTAAAAAGAAGGGCAAAGAGCCTGAGCCCTCCAGTTTCACCCCTCGGTCAGACGAAAGGATTGAAAAAGCAAACTCATAGCAGTAGCAGTCGTATATGGGCATTGAAATCAGCTACCGGAACCTCTCGAATCATGAATCCATGTTGCTGGATGAAGTTCGCTGTAAAGCCTTTCGCGATGCCTTGTTCGAGGTGGTTACACCTGATTCGGTGGTATTGGACATCGGCGCTGGCACGGGAATTCTGAGTATTTTTGCCGCCCAGGCCGGAGCGAAAAAAGTCTATGCGGTGGAGCGATCGCCGGTGGCTCAGTGTGCCAGACAAATCATTTCGGGCAATGGTCTGAGTGATCGCATCACCGTGCTACAGGGTGATATGGAAGCCCTGGAATTGCCTGAGAAGGTTGATGTCATTGTGTCCGAATGGCTGGGCGGGTATGGCGTGGATGAAAATTTACTGCCGATTGTGATTCAGGCCCGAGACCGCTGGCTAAAGCCCGGCGGAATTATGATTCCGGGCACTACCACGTCCTGGATGGTTCCGGTCTACGACGAGTATCTGCAGGAAGAAATTGAATTCTGGAATAGTCGGCCCTACGGCGTGGATCTTTCGATTATGGGCGATGACTCACAGCGACGTTCCGAACCCAGCTGTCATCACATCCAACCAGAAAATCTGGCCTGCGAAGCGAAGCTGATGTGGACGGTCGATAGCCACACCTGCACAGCGGCCCGGTCCAGTGGGACCTTTGAAGCAAAGCTTGATTTCGTCTCTGAATGTGAAGGTGAGATCAATGCGCTGGCAGCCTGGTTTGAAACGAAATCTGCCAGGACCGTGAAGCTGTCCAATGCCCCGGCCTGCCCGGATACACATTGGGGACGGACGGTGTTTCCCATCGGCGAAACCGTACACGTGAGAAAAGGCACGCGCATCAAGGTTCACTTTGTGCATGAGCCCCATGGCAAGGGACACTCCAATGCCAAATGGACCGTAGAAATAGAGGGCTATCGTTTCCAATCTGAAGATACCACATTGTTGACCGGCGATTTCTCATAGCCCTCAAATCCCAGCGCCCCCCAGCATCCCTCCTCCGTCCCCAAAACGGGACTCCGCAACAACACACACCCGCCGATTTACTCACGTTGAGCATTTTGCGACTCCCCCTGACATCCTCCCGTCAATCATCGGGACCGACGCGACACTCCGGACACCGCCTACACACATGCCCTTTACCAGATCGAGGTCACCCTGTGAGCCGTGTCCCGGCATGCCGGGATGACAGAAGAAGCACCCTGATCGCTTCCGACCTCCTTCACGTCACTCTGCTGCGAACGCTCCCGGATGATTGGAATCATCCGGCGGAATCGAATGAGCCAACATCTTCTCAAGAGTCTCCCAATGCAGATCCTCTTCCTTCATCACAGAGCGCTTTCTTCGCTTCTCTATAGTATTTTTCGGTGCACTCGCGCCCATTGTTCCATTTCCATATTTCACGTGTGGGGTTTGGCAAAACTACAGATTTGCTAGGGCCCTGCCGAATGGTTCATGACAGTTTTCCGAATTGAAAGTTACGTCCTCGTTTGCCAATCACCTACAATGGAAGCAAGATAGTATTTGGTGTTGGCAAGTTTGTGTCCGGCGTATGGATCATTTGTTCCACCATGGACACACCCGAAAAAAGCCTTCTGGCTCTCATGTTTACCAATCTCGTTGGATCGGTTGCTTTGCAGCAGCGCTTGGGGACGTATTATCTGTGAGCAGTCGAACGAAAATCGAGGTATTATTCCGGTTGTGATTAGCTCCTGGAATTTCTCTCCTTCCCCAACCTCTTGCCAGACTGCTAGTGGTCAAGGACGTGACGCCTCCGACTCCTTAGTCGATAAGGCTTATCCGAAGCTAGCGTTGGGCATCACCAATACGAACGAGAGCACGAATGAAATAGGGCCGGTTTGGATCGTCGGGGTTCAGCACCTCAAGCAGCTCGACTTGGTTGGGGCCCTCAAGGAAACGATCAATAATTCTGCTGGAAATGTCGGATTGCCAATCCTTCAAATTTGGAGAACCCTGTAAAATGATATCAATGTCGATTGCATCTTGATTAATGGCCAACTTAAGCAATGGCATGGCTGTTTCTTCAGAGAGGATAATCTCGGGACCAAGAGCACCGTCTGCTTCGAGGGGATGTCCGCTGAATGCATATTCAGTGAGCAGAGAGTGTCCGTCGCCATCTGGATCAGACAGTGGGTCAACGAGTTCGGGATTGGGTAGTTCGCCGGGAGGGTAGAAATCTGTTAACCAGGCATCGAAGCCCAGCGGGTGAAGAAAGCTTTCAAAAGTTTCCATTTCTCCGTTGCGATCCGAGACAAAAAAGAGCCAGTTGTGATCGGAGCGGATACTGGGATCAAGCTCGTTGCCAGGCGAGTTGATCTCCTCCCCGAGATTTTGCGGAGGAATCCATCCTTCCTCGTCGAGGACGGTGAGGTAAAGATCGGCCTCCCCAACACCACCCGGGCGATCCGAGCTAATGACGATTCCGTCGCCGGTGGCATTGATTGCCGCCGCGAATTCGTTTTGGGGTGAATTCACTTCGGCTCCAAGGTTTGCTGCGAAAGAAAAGTCTTGGTCCCAGACGAGTTCGGAAGAATAGACATCGAGACCGCCCTGCCCGCCAGGGCGGTCGGAGACGAACAAGAGTGATTTCATGTCGGCAGTAAGAGTCGGACTGAGCTCATTCGCCTCCGAATTTACTTCTGTCATCGGTTCGGCATCGTCCCAACCTTCATGTTCGATACCACGGATCGTTTCGTAGAGATCAAACCCGCCCAATCCGTCGGGACGGTTGGATGAAAAGAGGAGGGTGGTTCCGTCCACTGCGAGGTGGGGGTCCATCTCATCGTCAGGTGTATTCACGGTTGGGCCAAGCGGAGCAAAAGTCCATTCCCCTGTTTCGGGGTCAGGGAGAGCGGACCAAATATCATAGCCGCCTTCTCCGCCAGCTTGTTTGCTGGAAAAGAAGAATTCGCCGGGTTCGCGTTCTTCGGATTCTGCCGGTGCATGACCATGGGGGCCACGACAACCGGGACAATGGCCGGGGGTTGCTTTAGGGGTCCCGGGAGGATTGAAGTGTGGATTGACGTCGGTGAAGTTGACCCCGCTGTGATTGAAGCAGAGCACGTGACCAATTTCGTGTTTGAAGATGGAATAGAAATCGTAGTGCGTCTTGGGAACAGTATCTGTATCTTTGTTCGTGATGAAGCCGTCACCATCGGTATCCTTGGCATAGTGCCACTTCACCTTTTTCTTTTTGGTCATGAAGATGAAGCCGTGGCCGGTCCGATGTTTGTCGGCTCCTTTCTTCCCGGCTGGCCAGGTGGGGCCGGCACCGAGAGCGCCACCATAGGTACGGGGAACGCCGCTGCGGACCCGAATGTCTGCCTTTTCGTCATCAACTACCGTGATTTCCAACCCATTGCGGTATTTGATGAAAATAGCGTCGCATTCTCGTTTGGTGACTGAGCGAAACTTACTTCCTTTGGCGCCCCCTCGATGAGTCGGTCCTGGAGCCATAACAGGCGGGTCTTTGCCTGCCCCGGCATTCATGGGATTATTGTTTTCCCCGGCTTTCGGTACTCGTCCAGCTGTGGCTAGCTTGGTGCAATCGGCCCATTGCTTGAGAGCGGCTAGGATGTTTTTGCGGGCAGCTTCCTTATCTGCTTCAGGCACGGCGGCGAGAAAGTGATCGATGTTCATCGTTAATTTCACCGGATCTCCGCCCTGTTTGTTACGATCGGACCCGCCCCAGTGGTGTCCTTTGTTAATGATGGTGAAATTGTCCTGTCGTCTTTTATCAGCTCGTTCTTCCCGGGTTTCATCGCCCCGAATGGAAGCCGAATTGATTGAGCCAACCGGAGTGTTGGGTCTCTCTGGATCATTGGTCCACCACCATTTCTTGATTGCGAGTCCGCGGTTGTTTTCGGTTCTGGCCCAGATGGTGACGGAACTGCCTTCGGCTACCGGGTTGGTGAAGACAAAATCGGCACGATTTCCGGTTAATTTTGCCTGGGGTCGATTGGCTTGGGCACCGAGAAAACCAATTTGATTGAGGGGTCGACTGTATTCGATGTGGAGGTCTTTGACTTCTTGACCTGTTCCATTAACAAAAGTGCGAATCGCAGTCGTGCCCTGCGCCGCAACTTGCCCCAATGTGATGGTAATGGTTGCCATGAAAATTATCCATTTCATTGCGTGGTTGCCCCTTGCTGCAGGGGTTTTCTTTTGAGATTGAATGGTTGAGTGTGTCATTGGAGGGGTGAGGTGAGAATATGGGCTGTCTCTTATACACATCTCCGAGCCCACGAGACCGAGGCTG
>CAJXVQ010000545.1 GCA_913060685.1 uncultured Verrucomicrobiales bacterium | reverse complement strand
ATCAGCCTCGGTCTCGTGGGCTCGGAGATGTGTATAAGAGACAGCTCCAGCCCCAGCACATAATTCTTCGTCACCCCGTATTTCAAACACCGCGGCCCACCTGCATTCGTCGCGAGATTCCCTCCGATCGAACACTCCTTCAACGACGCCGGATCCGGTGGATAATACCAACCCAACTCACTCACCGCATCCTGCAGAGTTTTCAAAATCACCCCCGGTTGCGTCACCACCACCCCGTCCTCCGGAGCAAGCTCCACAATCGCATTCATCCTCACCACCGAAAGCGCAATCCCACCTTTCACCGGCACACACCCACCCACATAACCGACACCCGCCCCACGCGTCGTCACCGGAATCCCCCGCTCATTCGCAAACTTCATCACCGCCACCACATCATCCCGCGACTCCGCAAACACCACAACCTCAGGCAGATGCGAAAAATTCCATCGATCCGTCCCATGCTCCTCCAGCACCTCCGCCATCGCCGACACCTTCCCATCCCCCAAAAGCCCGCGCAGTTCATTAATCACGCCCCCATTTCGTCGAGAATCGCCCGAAGTTCAAGCCCCGGATTCCGTTTGAGACCAGGCGCAATCCGAGGTAGGTTTAATATGTGAAAAAAATCATCTTACCCCTCGTCCTTCTTTCCCTGCCAAACTTTGCTCTCGCCCAGGAGCCCACGCCCGAACCCAAAAAGGAAATCACCGGAGAACAACTCAAGCAACTCGGTCGCTTCATGCTTCGTGGTCCCATCAAAAAGGCGGAAGTCACCAGTGCCAGGGTCACTATGGCAAACCTCGCAATTGCCATCGATGCCTTCTACGAAGAATATCAAGCGCTCCCCCTCGGCAGCAAAGCCACCGTCGACACCACCGTGACCACCGTTGGGAAAAAAGGCAGCCCTTTCATGGCCTCGCTCATCGGTCTCAAATCGGCCCAAGATGAGAACCCAAAACAGATGTCTTTCTTCGAATCCAAAATGGCCAAACAAAAGAAAAACGGCATTGATCGATTCGAAAACGGAGCCGACCTCTACGACCCCTGGGGCAATCCCTATCAAGTTCACCTGAACTACGATTATGACGACGAACTCCGCAGTCCGATCGGCAACGAGATCATCTTCGAACGCCGCGCCCTCATCTGGTCCACCGGCCCCGACGGCAAATCAGGCACCCCTGAAACCGACAAGGACAACGTCTATTCCTGGAAGTAGAACCCGCCTGTCGCAACCGATCGTCCGGAAAACAAGCGGGACGCTCGTTCTACTTTCAAGCCCCGTAGCATAAGCGTCCCGCTTGTGTTCCCCGCCCTCAACCTTCCGCGTCCTCCGCGGTTCGAAACCTCTCCGCCTCCGCAGCTCCACGCGAGCCTCCCCACCCAAATCTCAGATTGTGATAGCATCCTGCCCTCCGATTCGTAAAATTCCTCCCTATGCGATTCGCTCTATCACTCCTCTTGCTCACCTCCCCACTGATGGCGAAGGACTTTGCCCAAAGCCCCAAGCTCCACGCCAAGGACACCAAACGCCTCCACGAACTCTCCGCTGACGTCGCCGGCCTCGAAACCCTCGAACTCTACGTCAACGACCTCGGCAACGAATCCCACGACTGGGCCGCCTGGGTCAATCCCACTTTCCACAACAAGGACGGCAAAAAAATCCCCGTCACCAAAAAGCACGTCGCCCATTCCGAACAAGCGTGGAAAGGCCTTCAGATCAACAAATCCGTCGGCGGAGGTGCCCTCACCATCGATGGCAAAACCTACGACCACGCCCTCGGCACCCACGCCAAGTCCACCATTCACCTCAAAGTTCCGAAGGGTGCCGTAAAATTCACCGCCCAGGTTGGAATCGACGATGGCGGAGCCAAGCAAGCCGGCAAGGTCACTGAAGCGGCCGTCCAATTTACCATCCGCACCCCCAAAGGACCCAAGGATCCCAATGCGCCCTGGGAATCCGATCTCGACCACAAACTCGTCGACCTCGCCCAGTTCAAGCTCCCCGAGGACCTCGAAATTTCCGTCTGGGCCACCTCACCCCACCTCTACAATCCCACCAACGTCGACATCGACCACGCCGGTCGCATGTGGGTTGCCGAGGGCGTCAACTACCGCCGCCACAACGGACGCCGCCCCGGTGGTGACCGTATCGCCGTCCTCCAGGACACCAATGGCGATGGCAAGGCCGACACCTCCCACACCTTTGTGCAGGAAAAAGGCCTCATCGCCCCTCTCGGCGTCGCCGTTTTTGACAACGTCATCTACGTTTCCCAACCTCCCGAACTCCTCGTCTACACCGACGTCGATCGCAACCTCAAGTTTGACCCCGCCATCGACAAGCGCGAGGTCCTGCTCACTGGCTTCAACGCCCGCAACCACGACCACTCCCTCCACTCCGTCACCGGCGGACCAGACGGAAAGCTCTACTTTAACAACGGGAACTGCGGAGCGGTCTTCAAGGACAACTCCGGCAAAAATTTCTACATGGGCGGCCCCTACAAAGGCGGCGGCGGCGACTTCCTCGTCGATCACCTCGCAGTCTCAGGCAAGCGCTCCGACGATGGCCACATCTGGACCTCCGGCTTCACCGTTCGCATGAATCCCGACGGCACCAACGCCGAAATTATCGGTCACGGCTACCGCAACTCCTACGAGCAATCGCTCGATTCCTTCGGCAACGCCTTCCAAAACGATAACGACGATCCACCCGCCTGCCGCGTGTCCTACATTCTCGAATACGGCTGCGCCGGATACTTCACCCGTGATGCCAAGCAAGGCTATCGCTCCGTAAAACGTCCCGGCCAGGACCACGGTCGCGCGCATTGGCGTCAAGACGACCCCGGCACCATGGACGTCGGTCACATCTACGGCGGAGGCTCCCCTACCGGAGTCAGCATGTATGAAAACGGAGCCCTCCCCGCGAGCTACAACGGCTCCTTCTTCTCCTGCGAACCTGGTAAAAACACCGTCTTCCATTACAAACCCGAGCCCCAGGGCGCCGCCTTCAAACTCGAGCAAAGCAACCTCACCACCACCAACCCGGATAAAAAATATGCCGGTTCCGATTTCGTCGGCGGTGGTGCTGATATGAACGACAACAAGATCCTCTTCCGCCCCTCCGACATCGTCGTCGGCCCGGATGGAGCACTCTACATCTCCGATTGGTATGATGCCCGCGTCGGTGGCCACAGCGATCGCGATGACACCTGCTCCGGCACCATCTACCGCATCGCGCCAAAAGGCTTCAAACCAAACGTTCCTCAGTTCGACCTCAAAACCGTCGAAGGAGCGATCACCGCGCTGAAGAGCCCCGCCGTCAACACCCGCTTCCTCGGCTTCACCGCCCTCAAGGAAATGGGAGAAAAAGCCCTCCCCGCCCTCAGGCAGCTTTCGAAAGACAGAAACCCCATGGTCGCCGCCCGTGGGATCTGGCTCCTTCCTCATCTCGGAGACAAAGGCCTCGCCGTTTGTGAGCAACTCCTCAACCACAACAAGGTCAATGTTCAACTCACAGCCTACCGCGCCCTGCGCCGTGCCGGAGTCGATATCACCCCATACGCCGAAGCGATGGCCGCTCACAGCGATCCCGCCATCCGCCGCGATGTCGCTCTCTCCCTCCGCGACCTTCCGGCCTCAAAAACAAAGCACATCTTCGCCAAGCTCGCTCCGCAGGTTGACATCACCGACAAGAACGCCGTCGAAGCGATCGGCCTCGGTGCCGCCAATCAGGAATCGGAAATCTGGCTCGCCATCAAGGAAGCCATGAAGCCCGGAGCACCCCACGAATGGTCCGAGCAATTCGCCAAACTCACTTGGCGTCTCTGGCCCGCCGCTGCTGTCGCCGATCTCGAGACCCGCGCAAAGCACTCTTCGCTCACTCCCGAACAGCGTTCCTTCGCCGTCGAATCCCTCGCCTTCATCGATGACAAGTCCGCTGCCGAAGCCACCCTCAACCTCGCCAGCGAAGGCCTCGCCAAAGGTGACGCCGCCAACTGGCTCCTCCGCAATGGCAACGGCGAATGGAAGAAATACGACATCGCCGGTGAACTCAAAAAGCGCGGTATTTACGATCCATCCAAGATCGTCGTCACGGCCGTCACTGCACCCAAAGCCGATCCACCCAAGTTCTCAGTCGAGGAAGTTCTGAAACTCAAGGGGAACGCCGAAAAGGGTAAGGTTACCGCAAACCGCTGCATCATGTGCCACGAGTTCAATGGAGCCGGCGTCAACTTCGGCCCCAACCTCAAGGGCTGGGGAGCAGGTCAAACCCTCGATGTCGTCGCCCGGTCAATCATCGAACCCTCCGCCGACATTTCCCACGGTTACTCCGGCTCCGGAGTGGCTCTGAAAAAAGGCGGGCAAGTGCACGGCATTGCCTCAAACGACGGCGACCCCCTCATCATGACCTCCACCGGAGGCATCACCCAGATGATCCCGCGTAATCGCCTCAAGAGTAAGAAGCCCTACAAGCTCAAGCATTCCCTCATGCTCTCAGCGGACCAAATGGCCCTCACTCCGCAGGACGTCGCCGACCTCGTCGCCTTCCTGAAGGAATACAAATAAAGTTCACTTCGTACTTCCTATCCCGCTGCACAATGACTGTCTCTTATACACATCTCCGAGCCCACGAGACCGAGGCTGATCT
>CAJXVQ010000544.1 GCA_913060685.1 uncultured Verrucomicrobiales bacterium | reverse complement strand
ACGAGATCAGCCTCGGTCTCGTGGGCTCGGAGATGTGTATAAGAGACAGCTGGCGGCCCGAGCGTTTTTCCAGGGACAAAGCAGGACTTGACGGGGTTTTGACGTGTGTCTTCCATCCTGAGGGAGACGTTCTTCATCCGGTTCCGGAGGCGCCGCGAGACTGGAGTCCTTTCTCATCCTTATCCCAATCCGGCAGGGTATAGGGACCGGTTTGGATGCCCTCGGCCTCAAGGCTCTGCTGAATGGTCAGCACCGCCCGGTTGGGCTGGGGGAGGCGGGTATGCTTGGGCGTGAGCATGACGATGCGTTGGTGGCCAAGCGCAACCAGTTCGCGCACACTCTCGGCAAAGCCACTTGGCGGGTCCGGTCCCACACCCGCAATTGGCAGTCCAACAAGAGCTAAGTTGTTGTGGGCTGAATCATGGCTATTAAGCGGACAGAAAGATGAGCTGAGAGCGACCTATCCAATGTTGGAAAGGTTCCGGAATGTATCTCTCTTGTTTTCCCCCGATCCACCCCTAGACACAAAGAGGTAATTCATAATACCTTTTAACAAACTCATAACAATATGTCCCAAAAAATCCAAGACAAGACAAGCATTGCCAAGCGCCTGAGCGCATACTCGACCCTTGCCGCAGCCACCGCCGTTACCGGAGGTAATGCAAACGCCGCTGCGGTCATCCACGACATCACAGATCTGACGATCGTTGCAGGTGCCGGAAACACCGTTTTTAACATGCAGACGGGTGGCGTCAATCCCGGCCAACCAACCAATCTCACCATTCCTGTGGGCAACTTCGGAGTGCGTGCAGGCAATAATAACGCGGGCTTCATTGAAGCAGCTTATGCATCTGTCTCTCCCGGTGTCGGCTTCATGGTGGGTGCGAACAGCAGGGCTTTTTCCTCCTCATACCCGGGTGTGGACGCTCTAGGCGCTGGAGTTGTTTCTGCCGCCCAGAATTTCGTAGCCTATACTTATTCATCCGCGTTTGCCGCCCTGGGCACCGCCGGCAACACCACCTGGGGCTTTGCCGAAGGACAAACCGCCTATGTGGGGCTCAAGTTTGATCTTGTCTCCGGCACGCACTACGGCTGGGCCCAACTAACGCGCGACGCCGGTAGCGACGATTACATCCTCCACGGCTTCGGCTACAACGACGAGGTTGGCGCCTCCTCGTTGTCCTCCGACACTGTTGACTCGGTCCCCGAGTCCAGCTCACTGGCCCTCCTGGCCCTCGGTGCAGCTGGTCTGATCCGCCGCAAGCGCCAACTGGCCGCCTAATTAATCCGCTCCAACCTTTACAAGCCGTCCTCGGCGCTATGCCTCCTCCAGAGGGCGGTTCAGCGGGGGCGGCTTTTCTTTACGCCCCAAAACGCTTCTACCACCCGAATCGCAGCTCATGCCCAAATCCACATCTTCTCGACTTGCCAAACGCGTCCTCTTGATCGGCTGGGACGCCGCCGACTGGAAACTGATCAACAAGTATATGGCCGAGGGCTCGATGCCCTACATGAAGCAATTTCTGGATCGCGGTTCGCGTGGCAACCTCGCGACCCTCCAGCCCGTGCTCAGTCCGATGCTCTGGAACTCGATTGCTACTGGCAAGCGGTCCTACAAACACGGTATCCACGGCTTTACCGAGCCGATGCCCGACGGCAAGGGCATCCGCCCGTCGTCCAGCACCACCCGAAAGTGCAAGGCACTCTGGAATATCTGCACGCAAGAGGGCATGACCTCCAACGTCGTGAGCTGGTTTGTGGGTCACCCGGCCGAGCCTATCAAGGGCGTCTGCGTCTCGGAAATGTTCCGGCAGATCCCCATCGATAAGAAAGACCCGCAGTCGCTCGAAATGCCAGAGCTGCCGCCGCAGAGTGTGCACCCGGAGTCGATGCGTGAGGAACTCGCCGAACTGCGTCTGCACCCTGCCAATCTGACCGAAGCTGAGATCCTTCCCTTCATCCCCAATGCCGCCAAGATTGACCAGAGCAAGGACAGCCGACTACAGGCATTTGCCAAGTTGTTCAGCGAGATGATCAATACGCACAACGCTGCGACCCACCTCATCGAGAAGAATGACTGGGAATTTATGGGTGTCTACCTGGATGCGATCGACCACTTCGGCCACGCCTTCATGGAGTATCACCCGCCGCGGATGGAGCATATCAGTGAGGAGGATTTTGAAATCTATCAGGACCTCATCGCCGGCGTTTACAAGTTTCACGACCTGATGCTCGGCCGGATGATGGCGCTGGCCGGGACAGATACGACCATCGTGCTCTGCTCGGACCACGGCTACCACAGCGACCACCTGCGCCCGAAGGAAACGCCTAAAGAGCCGGCGGGGCCGGCGGTGTGGCACCGGGACCAAGGGGTGATCGCGATGGCCGGCCCGGGCATCAAGCAGGGTGAGACCATCGTCGGCGCCAACCTTCTTGACATCGCTCCGACCGTGCTGAACCTGCTCGGCTTACCTGCGGCGAATGATATGGACGGTAAGACACTGTTCCAAGCCATCGGCGCGCCCGGTTGGTCTCCGCCCGTGCCGATCGAGAGCTGGGAAGACGTCCCCGGCGAGTCTGGCATGCACCCCCGGGGCAAGCTGGAAGACCCGTTTGCGGCACGCGAAGCACTTAAGCAACTGGTCGAGCTCGGATACATCGAGGAACCGGACAAGGATGATGAAAAAGCTGCGAAGAACGCGGCGCGCGAAGCGAAGTTCAACGTCGCACGCTCATGCATGGAAGGGGGGCTCTACGACGAGGCCGCCAAGAGGCTTGAAGAGTTATTCGAGGCCGAGCCCGACCAGCAGCGCTTCGGGGTGGCATTGATCAGGGTTTACATGCGTCAACGTCGGTTCGCCGAGGTCCGCCCTCTGGCCGAGCGGCTACTGGGCGAGATGGAGAAAATCAACGAACTCAAGGCGGTTCACATCGACAAGGCGGTCAAAGAGATTGAAGAAAACCCGCAGAAGATCATCGAGAATGCTCAGGAGCTGAGGGATAAGGCCCACCAGCAGCGTGTCGATGCCGAGCAGGCTGCCGCGAAGGCCGAGGGCCGTGAGCCGGTTGAAATCGAGAGAGGTGCCGTGAAGATCGATGAAGAATTTTTGGGCAACCGCAAACGGCAATTGAAGACCGCGATCGAACAAATCCGGGGCTTTGATGTGCGGTCGGCTCCGACCGTGAACATGCTGCTCGGGCGTTTGGAAGTCATCGAAGATAACTTTGAAAGGGCGCTGGAGCATCTGGCCAAGGCCGAGAAATCCGAACCTCGTCTCCCCGGCCTGCACCTGCAACTCGGCCAAACCTATCTCCGTATGCGCCGTAATGAGGAGGCACTCCGAGCCTTTGAGAAGGCCCTGGAGATCGATGCTGACAATGCCATGGCGCACGAGGGAATGGCGGCGGCACTGCAGCGTCTCAAACGTCACGACGAGGCTCTCGACCACGCCCTGTTGGCTATTGAACTCATGCACGACATGCCCCGCGCCCACCTGCGCTTGGGCGTCACTCTCGTCCGGTTGAAGAATTACGAGCAGGCGGTCCTGGCCTTTGAGACCTGTCTCAAACTTGCGCCCATGACCGGCGCCGCCCACCGCTACCTCGCGATGATCTATCGTAACTACCTGGGCCAGCCCGACCTCGCGAAAAAGCACAGCGTCGAGCTTCGACGCGTCCAACAGCAGCGGATGGAGGATCAGGAATCTGCCAGAATGAGGGAACTCGACCGCGATCGTCCGATCGAGCTCGCCCCCGGACCAACGGGAATTTATCCGTCTTCCTTTCCTGAGAAAATCATCACGATTGTATCGGGCCTGCCACGAACCGGGACTTCGGTGATGATGCAGATGCTGGCGGCCGGTGGTATCGAGCCACTGAGCGACGGCAACCGTCTGGCAGATGAATCGAATCCCAAGGGTTACTACGAGTATGACAAGGCACCCCAGCTGGCATCGGACAACTCATGGATCCTCGACGGGCAGGGAAAGGTCGTCAAGATTGTGGCGCAACTGCTCTCCAGGCTGCCGGACTCCGTCAGAGGGCAGACCGCGAACTACCGTATTATTTTCATGGACCGCGACCTAAATGAGGTTGTCGCGTCGCAACACACCATGCTCGGTAAGCAAGGGCGAAAAGGAGCCGACCTGGAGGTAGATCAACTCGTCGAGACCTATGCCTCCCAGCTCGACGCCGTCTACCGGATGCTGGCCGAGCGCCGGATCCCCTGGATCAAAGTCCAACATGCTGATGTGATCAACAACCCGGAACAAGTCGCCGAAGAACTCAATCAAGGGTTCGGCGGACATCTCGATGTCCAGGCGATGATCGACGTCGTCGACCCTACGCTCTATCGGGAACGCGTGGCCCCAGTCTGAGGTCAGACAATCAGCTTCATCGAATAAACTACAAAGGATGATGGCCGGAATTCGAAACTCTAATTGGCGGACTGCTGCGTTGATCTCCGCCGTCGCTTACTGCGCCTTCAGCGCCGGTCCCACCGTCCCAGCCCTCGATGGCTGCTAGAAATTTGCTGCTGGCTCTTATGAAACTGGCGTACCATGCCCCGTTTCATCGATGACTTTCCCCGAGCGGGCCCGGGACTGTCTCTTATACACATCTGACGCTGCCGACGATCTACTCTGT
>CAJXVQ010000543.1 GCA_913060685.1 uncultured Verrucomicrobiales bacterium | reverse complement strand
ATCTACACAGAGTAGATCGTCGGCAGCGTCAGATGTGTATAAGAGACAGGGGCTCCTGCTGGGGATGTTGGGCCTTCCTTTGTTCCGGGAGTTGGACGTGAAGACGGCGTTGGTCCTGGGGTTTGCATTGAGTTTTTCCAGTACCGTCTTCGCCGCCAAGGCGTTTGAAGAACGGGCCGAGCTGGCCACGCGCCATGCCACTGCGGCGATCGGAATCCTGATCATGCAGGATGTCATTGCGGTGGTCTTCTTGACCGTCTCGTCCGGGAAGGTTCCCGCGGTTTGGGCCCTGGCCTTGTTGTTGCTGCCGCTGATGCGACCCGTGATGACGCTTCTGTTGTCGCGGGTTGGGCACGGGGAGTTGCTCCTTCTCTTTGGCTTTGTGATGACCTTTGCCGGATATGGTTTGTTTGATGCGGCCGGTCTGAAGGGGGATCTTGGAGCCATCGCCTTCGGCATGTTGATGGCCTCCTCACCAAAGGCCGACGAGTTGGCGAAGGTGCTCTTTGGATTCAAGGATCTCTTCCTGGTGGCCTTTTTCCTGAGTATCGGTCTCTCGGAAGATGTCAGTGGGCCCGCCATTGGGGCGGCCGTTCTGCTGCTGCCATTTTTATTTCCAAAGGCGCTGGGATACTATGCCATTTTGTGTGCCTTCCGTCTGCGGGCCCGACCGTCATTCTTGGCCGGGCTGGGCCTGGCCAACTTCAGTGAATTCGGATTGATTGTGGGAAGTGTCGCGGTCACGTCCGGTTGGCTGTCGGGGGAATGGCTTGTCGCGATCGCGGTGTTGGTGGCCTTGAGCTTTGTTGTGGCGGCCCCGCTGAATGCGCACCCCTATCTCTTGTTCGGTCGGTTTGGGACCCGGCTGAAAAAGCTGGAGCGGCAGTCATTGCTGGCGGAGGATGCTCCGATTGACTGTGGGACACCTGAAGCGGTCGTCTTTGGGATGGGCCGCTTGGGGATCGGAGCCTATGATTGGCTGACGAAGGAGAGGAACCTGGCCGTGATTGGGGTGGATTCCAGCGCGGAAAAGGTGGCTACCCAGTGCCGGGATGGCAGGAAGGTGGTTTTTGGAGATGGAACTGACCCTGGGTTCTGGGAGCGGGTCGATGCCACAATGCAGCCAAAGCTTGTCTACGTGGCGACCCGCGATTTTCGAGCGACCAAACGGATTGCGGAGCGGCTCTTGGCCTTCAATCCGAACGCGGAGATTACCGCCTTGGTGAAACATGAGGACGAGGCTGAGGAATTGCGAGCGATCGGAGTACGATCGGTTTACGATCTTTACCGGGAGGCCGGAACATCCTTCGCGGAGGGGAGTTGGGAGGCCATGGACAAGAATCACCCCACAGGTCCCAACCAAAGGTAGCGCCTTACTTCGAGGTGTCTCTCCCCCCCCTTCCCTTTCAACGGCGTCCCCAGGTGCCCAAACTCAAAAGTAAATTCCTGGCAACCGAGCCCAGGGAAAGACAGCGATGAAACGGGGTTCAGGGCTCCAGTTTCACCAGAGTCGCGGAGAAGGAGAGCATCACATCCCGCCGGATTTACGGATCGCCCTGATCAGCAGGAAGACAAAATAGATCGAAACAGCAGCCCCTGCGGCACCAATCACCGATACTCCGCCGATTTGCGGTGGGATATTGCGGCTCCATAGTAGTGAAGATCCAAGCAGGAGGGCAGCGGTCACCATGGCGAACGCGATTCGATTGACCACCGGGTCGAGGCGGCGGTGCTCAAGGTGGACATCAAGTGTCCCGCGCCGGATCTGTTGCAGGATGTCCGATAGATCCCGCGGCAGCGACTGCAACAGTTTGTCCCAGTCCCGCCCGGTCTTTTTAAGCCGCTCCATCAACCTCGCGGGCGACATTTTGCGCTTCACGATGCGGCGGTAATAGGGCTTCAACATGGCCGCCAGATTGAATTTCGGACTGAGTAAACGACTGGTGCCCTCGAGCATGATCAGAACTTTGATCAGAAGAGAAAATCCCGGCCGGAGCACGATTCTGTGCTCTTGGATCAGATCGACGAACGCGGCAAGGACCCGGCTGATGTCCAACTCATTGAGCGAACCGCTCAAATGGGAAGAGACAAAGATTTCGATGTCAGCCTGCATTTGATCGCGATTGATCTCCGGCGGAGGATACCCGAGTTCCAGACCATAGTCGGTGAGCACCTCGCTATCCTTCTTCAGGAACCCTTGGATCAGCCCTTCAAAACACTCGCTGGTATGATGATCCAGGTGACCCACCATGCCGAAATCCAACAACCCGACGACACTTCCGGGCAGGACAAACACATTCCCCGGATGGGGGTCCGCGTGGTAGATCCGATCACGAAAGATCATCTCAAGATAGAGGTTGGCGCCCCGCCTCGCCACCTTCTCGGCGTCGAAGCCTTCAAGTTCTGCGAGCTTTTCGGAGCGTGCGATGCTGACTCCTCCCAGCCTCTCCATCGTCATAACCCGCCGGCCCGACAACTCCGGATACGGCTCCGGAATATGCACCGTCTCATCTGTTTCGAAGTTCTCGCGAAATTGGATCAGATGTTGGACCTCCTGTCCGAAGTCGAGTTCGCGCAGCAGATTACGCCGGAACTCCGCTGCCGTCGCCTTCGGTTGATAGAGAGCCAGGTCCTCACTGTATTTCTCCGCCAACTCTGCCAGCCCAACCAGGATTTCGAGATCGTTGATCACTCTCTCCTCGATTCCGCTGTGCTGGACTTTGACCACAACCTCGCGCCCGTCGGGAAGTTTTGCGAGGTGGACCTGTGCGATCGATGCCGAGGCGAGCGGTTCATCATAAAACTCAGCAAACAATTCTTCGACGGGCATGCCGAGCTCCGCCTCGATGCGCTCCCGGATCTCCTCCGGCGGGTCGACAGGCGTGTTCGACTGCAGATTTCCCAATTGCCCGGCAAGTTCGCTACCAACGAGGTCGGGACGGGTGCTGAGCATCTGCCCGAATTTGATAAAGGTCGTGCCGAGTTCGGTCAGAGCCATGCGGATCCGTTCCGGGCGACTGAGGTTCGCGAGCACTTCTCCTTGCTCTCCAAGCAACAGCTTCTTGAGAAATTTTGATCCACCTGGCTTCAGCCAATCCGCGAGGCCATAGCGCGAAAGAATGCGCACGATTTGTTCGAAGCGCTTCGTGTTCCGCTTGAATTGTGGGATTGACGCCAAGTTCATAAGGGATCGCCATGTAATTGGAAAACGGCTCGGGCGTCAATGAACTGCTAGAAATCCACTTTGGGGATGGGGCGTTGTTGAGAGGAAAAAAAGGGGGGGATCGAGAGACGAGCAATCGTGTTCTATCATTCATGCCACGAATTTTCTCTCTGGTCGCGTTGTGCGGAGTTGGGCATCGGGCGAGTCATTGCCGCGATCTTCGCCTTTGGCATTCTCGTAATCGATAAGATGACCGGGCTTTGGTGCTACTTCCCTTTGGGAGATTTGGCGTGATTCTTCAACTTTGCCGATGGCACAGGTTCTTTTTCCTGGATTTCGAGGGCACTCTTCTTTTGCTTTTCGGTGGGCTTGAAGGCTTCAATGAGGCGAAGTGTAATGTCCACCGTTGGCACTCCCTCGTGCGAGGCAAGGGCCTTGGTATCCCACTTTGAAATCAGCAGATCAACCTTCGCCTTCTTTTTAATTCCAGGGAGTTGATCGCTGATGTGAGCCAAAATATCAGTGACCGCTTCCGTGCCAAAGCCCTGCTTATGGAGTAATTGTTGTTGAGCCTTTCCCCATGCTTCGAGCTCTTTGATTTTCTGTTTGTCGCCTTCTTCTTTGGCCTTTTTGTGCTCCGCCATTTTGGTGGTCAAGAGTTTGCCCCGGGTCTTCTTATAGACTTCCGAGCCCATGAACGCGATGGCAACGGAGCGGGAGTCATAGCTTCCAATTTTTTCGATGGTCCGGGCTTCGACATCTTCGGCACAAACGGAGAGAGGCATCATGAAGGCCGTCAGGATCAAGAGAGGCAGTAAGGGTTTCATTGTCCCATCATCTCATCATCTTCATCGTCGCGCCAGAATCGTTTCGACAAAGCGAGGAAAGAAACGGCCCGTGCCTTGCCTCTGGCAAGCATCCTGCCCTGAGCGATCCCCCAAACACCAGAAGCCCTTCAGCCGGGGCAATTTGAAGAGCATGCAGTTTGGCACCCTCCAGAACCCATTGCCAGTTGGCGAACGCTCGGTCCTGCCTTTTCCCCGTGCCCGACATGTTATTCCTTGCCAGAAAATCTGATTGGGGCAGTCTGAATCTCAGAAAATCTTCACGATGCTCCAACCCATGAAACCGAAATTCATCCCAACCATCTTTCTTTCTTCCGCTATTTCGATTCTTAGCGCCCCGCTCTCAAATGCTGAACTTATCGATGGTCTCATCGAATACTGGGAGTTCGAAGGAGACTACGCCGCCGCACTGGATGTCTCCAACGATGGCATTCTCGCAGTGACGGGCACGGGCAGTGCCGCCTTCGTTCCTGGCAAATTCGGTTCCGCTGTTGATTTGGAGAATAGCACTGATAATCAGGCGGTCATCAATGTTGGTGATCCGGCTGAGTTCGCTTTCGAGGCCGGTAGTATGTCCATCTCCGCTTGGTACACGACCTGTCTCTTATACACATCTGACGCTGCCGACGATCTACTCTGTGTAG
>CAJXVQ010000542.1 GCA_913060685.1 uncultured Verrucomicrobiales bacterium | reverse complement strand
TCTACACAGAGTAGATCGTCGGCAGCGTCAGATGTGTATAAGAGACAGCCTCGGGAGAGGATCCTCGCCGTCCCATGGCCGAAGCCGTCATCAAAACCTGTGGCACTGCCGGCCCCATCTTTGCCTACAATGCCTCTTTTGAGCGACGCGTCATCAAAGAACTCATCCAGCAATTCCCCCAACACACAGAAGACCTCAGCGCCATCCTTGCACGAATCGCAGATCTCCTCCCCATCGCCCGGAATCGCTACTATCATCCCAGCCAGCACGGAAGCTGGAGCCTGAAAGCCGTCCTTCCCGCGATCTGCCCCGAACTGAGCTATGGTGATCTCGACGAAGTCCAAGACGGTGGCCTAGCGCAGCAAGCCTACCTCGAAGCGATCACCCCGGAAACAGCAACGACTCGTCGCGAAGGGATTCGAAAGCAACTCCTCGACTACTGCGAGCTTGATACCTTAGCTCTCGTGAAAATGTGGGAATTCTTCAGCGATCAAGCCACCCATTGATAGGAATGCCCTCCTTCGAGGGGATCTTCCCCCACCTTTCCAACCCCGGACGCTGAACTCCAACGTTTTCCCCTCAAATCAAACTCTTTCACCTTATTGGGGATCCACTCGCCGACTACGGTCGCGATGCTGCTTTTCGGTTGCTGTTAAGTCTCACGTAGTCCATAAGAGTTGGCAGAATATTTCGCCATGACTAACCCCGAAAACATCAACTGGCACTGTATTGCCAATACATTCTCGGATCCAGGACCGGTATGGCCCAGTCTTGGGACACTTATATCGGAAGGGGCGATGACGGAGTCTACTACGTCAAGCTCACGGGGAACGATGAGGAGAGGGAGGAGAGTTTGGACGACGGCATTTTTGACGTAGGTTCTGCAAAAGATCTCGTGCGATGGATCGAGGATGATTCTCAGATTGAGCCACTCGATATTCAGGATGACCTGGCCAAAGCTCCGGAGATGGCAGAAGTCGTAGAGGCGATTACCGCAAGGTATGAGCACCTGGACGATTAGGCTGCGAGCACATGCAAACCAGTCATCAGCAAGGAGACACCCTTGCCCGGAAAACAAGCTCGCCAAATCACTCGAGCGTGACGAACTTCTTGAGTGGATGCAGAAGCTAATTCCCGCAGCCCCCAACCCGGACGCGCCCGGGGAATGACATCGATGACACAAAGGTCAGGACGCTAGTTTTATAAGAGTCAGTCAATCTGGTATCCCTCCCCGGAGGAGACCCATCACCTCGCCGGGTGCTTCAAGCCGTTCCAAGACATACCCGAGACAGTTCCAGGCCTCACCCCTCACGGCACTCAGGACGTCCGGTGCACTCAAACGTATCGACAACCCACGATCCTCGAACCGCCGCAGCAACTCCACATCATCGCCTTCCCAAAACGGATCAAGAAAGCGGTGTGCATCCCCACCTTGCGCATGTGAAAACCAAAAGCTTGTTCCATCAATCACGGGAACCAATGGGAGGAGGCTGCCGATCTCCCGTTCGATCCAGTTGAGTTTCGCAGTATCCCACCCATGGCTCCAGCGCACACCAGACTTTCCGGCAGCATCAGAATCCCCGGCCCCGGGAAACTTCGCCCCTCGATTCAGGAGCTCCTCCGCCAAATCCCAGTCCTTTCCCCACAGGGCGAGGAAGAGCGGTTTGTCCTTACCCCCAAATTCAGATCCGCGGGGATCTGCACCTGCATCTAAAAGCGCCTCTACCAGCTCCTTCCATTCGTTCCTCCGAATCTCTCCCATCACGTAACTCAAGGCACTGTGACGCTCATTGGAAGAGCGTTCCAAGCGCCAGATCGCCAAATTTGGATCTGCGCCCGCTTCCAGACACAACCGAATGGCTCCCACATTCCCTACCCTCACCGCTCCCTCCAAACACCGGTCCAGCGCCCTTTCGCTCAATGCTTCCAATTCTTCCAACCATTTATCCAACACACCCCTGTCAAAAGGCTCCAGTCGCACCACCTTTCCCTCACCCCATTCGGATACCGTCCGCAGAACCTGCCCGAGCAAATCCAATTCCTTGAGCAGCACCGCGTTGCAGGCCACTTGGGTCGCGGAGACCGCATCCCACGTGATCGTGTCCAATCTCGATGCCTTTCCCTGCAGCCACTCCAACTTGCGGGGAGAGGTCTCCGAGGCCGCTCTCCGTGACCGCCAAACTTCCTCCGCCAAGGTTTCCGAAAATCCTGCGAGAACCCTGCCACGTGCAAGGGGAGAAAGATCCGCCCAGAGAATTTCCACTAAAACAATCGCCTGGCTCATCCCCAAACTCCAGGCATCCCGCTCCGCCAACTTGCACAATCCGGCGACACCATCCGCGTCCGGCACGCCACCCTTCTCGAGCAACCACTGCGCCACCTCCTTCCAAGCGGAAGCCCCGGTGACTGGACTCGAACCGTATGCCCTTCTGACCCCTCCCATGCGCAGCACGAAAGACAGATGCATCCACCGAAACCACCCTGTCGCCAACGTTGGCTCTTCCTTCTCAAGGCCTTTCATCAGGCTCACCCATTCATCATCACGCTTTTCCGAATTCTCCGCATCCATAATAAGAAAGTTATACCTGAAGGAGTCGAACATGCACAGGACGACCTTGCGATTTGGCAACCTCTAAAATGAGAAGTCCCCCCTAGAAGAGCCCTGCCGACCCGCCACTTCGAGACCGTCACGGGGATCTCGAGTCCCCGACAGATTATCTGAAAGACTACTCCGTCACCAACCTTCACTCCGAAGCTCAGCGGCGACCCAACCCCAATCAAACTCTCCTAAGAGTTGGTTCAGAGAACGGGAGCACCTCAGCACTCCGCGCGAAATAAACAATCTGCAGTGCGTTGCCCACAGATTCAGTCTGCCCCCTTTAGCTTCTCCTCGTTAACTGCGTCAACCGCAGCATCCAACTTGTGATCTCTCTTTGTCTGGTTGAGGGCGTCAATGAAGGTGGCTACGTTCTTTTGCGCCACTTCTTATTTTTCCAGTGAGGCTCCCCCTTCGGTAGATCTGTGCCAGCGAGCGAGACTTGTGCTAATGCGGCCATCACGAACCGCCCCTTTAATTCGGAGTCCTGACGCGCCGTATGTTCCGCCTCTTCGAGAACCCGGTCGTCTGCCTGCTGCGGCAACAGGATCTTCTCCGTGTTTGGGAGAATCAATTTCGTTTTCAGCCTATATGCAGCACCCCAACGCAATCCTGTCTATCGAAAGCTGAGAATCCTCAGCATACTCAAGAAGCCCAACCCACCATTCGTTCGCCCGACTCACTCATTTCGTCTGGCAATCGTGATCCAAGAGTGGAGGATCATAACCCCTTCCTCCTGTCAAAACCATGCCACATTTCGAAGCCTTATCAATGGTCGTAGGGTGGACGCCAGATCAGTGTGAAGATATTTATACAGTCCTCATTCTGCCGGACACAATCATCCACGTGGAGATCGATCGAACTGATGAGCAAGTCTTGCCTAGCATCAAAGCCCAATCCCTCGAAGACTACCGCCTTGAGCTATCGAAAATCTACCGGATCAAGCTGGCCGTCGCCATCGACATCCTAAATACAAACTGACAAAGTCGTCGTACTGAATCGCAGCGGTGGCCCTTCTTTGTCCACGAGAGCCGCCAAGTTGCTCCTTGATATTCAGACACGAATCGGTAGACACAACCCTTGCCAAAAATAGAGACGCTTATGGGAGTGCTATACGATCAACTTGCAGCGAAGCTGCTTCCTGGGATGTCGATACCCGAACCAATTCGAAAGCTCTACGATTGGATCGAAGCGCATGGATACTTTGTCGAGCAGGCCAGTGGAGCGCGAATCGGATTTCTATTTCCGGAGGCCGAACTGAGGGCTGGATGGACAGATTCGGAGAGACCAGGCGGAACTATAATTGAAATTGCTGGCAGCGGTAATTCCGGACTAGAGCACTGGTTTGGCCATGATGACCCGAAGGTTTTGAACCGTCTCTGTGTATTCGCTCAGACTGGTGCAGAAGGATCGATGGCAGCTTTTTGGCTGAATGAGGATGGAACTCAGAAGATTGTCCATCTTGGTTCGGGATCAGGATCCACACTGGTTTGTATTCTTGCGTCCGACGCCGTCGATTTTCTGCGGTTACTCGCTATTGGATACGATGAGATCTGCTGGAATAGTGAATTCCCCACCCCACCGAATGAGGGAGGTGAGCTTCTCGTCCAGCCCAACAAGCCTTTTCAAGATTGGGTCGCTACCTCTTTCGATGTGTCTATCCCGCAGACCGCAGTTGAGATCGTCAAGCACCCCAATGAGATTGGAGATGAGAACCCCGAGGATGAGTTTGCTAGATGGGTCGATTCCAATATCAAATGACGCATGAAACGAAACAGGCACAATCGGGTAGACGGAGGGTTTTTAGCCCCGTCACACACACCACCGGCCACGCAGGAGAAAGCTTGAGTAAAAGGCCGATGAGTCCAGATATCTGGCAATAGCCGACCACGGCATTCCAATTCAATTGCAATCACGCAACTAGCCAAGTTAGAAAGACTCATCGAATTCCGTGTCAAAAGGCGACCTGCTCTCCTGAGGCTATCGATCACGCTCACTAGAAAGCACATTCCAAACAGTCACCATGCCAACAGAGCTTTCAGGGGCTGTCTCTTATACACATCTGACGCTG
>CAJXVQ010000541.1 GCA_913060685.1 uncultured Verrucomicrobiales bacterium | reverse complement strand
AGATCAGCCTCGGTCTCGTGGGCTCGGAGATGTGTATAAGAGACAGCCCTTGGGGCCGAATTCGCTGACAAGTCGGAAATCCACGCACAATCCTAGGCCACCTTTGCTCCTTGTCCATACCAGCAAGGCGTGAGACGTTGATCTGACACACTAACAACAATGATTCGGTCTTTAGTATTTCTTTTTTCCTTGGGATTTCTACCAGCTTGGGCTGGATTCTCCTCATTTCTCTCGATTGGTATTAACAACAACTCGACCTCCGAGCTTGGTCGGGAAAATGGCGTAACCAACTTATCACCAGGGAGCCCCTCTAATTTAGACGATCACTATTATCTAGCTGGCACTTACCCTGCCCCGGTTGGAGTGCTCACTGAGGACGAATTGGTCAAACATTTTGAGCGTGCTCTGACCAGCAGCGACCCAAGGAACGTTATTCATTTTAATTTGAGTTCATCCCAGGCCACTCAAACCGGCCTCATGAAGGTCGAACTGGACTTCATCTGGAGCGGCACTTCCGCAGACGGCAGCGATGCTCCCTATGAGAACGTCGTCGAGATTAGCATCAACGGAAAACCGGCCTCTTATACCAGCCCCCCTTTTCAAAACTACACTGTCTTTAATGCTGAATTCCCCACTGATGGCCTCGATCTGATCGCAGGTGAAAATACTCTTGAGATCCGACGGACTGGAACTTCACCACAGACCTGGCTTGCGATGGACCAGATCAACGCCGCCTTGGATCCGATCGCTTTGAACGATCACGATTCGGATCATCTGCCTCTCTACTGGGAGATCCTCCATCATCTCTCCGACTCGGACAGCAACGATGCCTCAGCCGATCCAGACGGCGACACCCTCACCAATCTCGCTGAGTTTCAACTCGGGACAAACCCCAGACTCGCTGACACTGATGGCGATGGTCTGACCGATCAGAATGAAACCGTGAGCGATCCGCTCGACCCGGATTCGGACGACGACGGCCTCAGCGATGGCGAGGAAACGAACTCAAGCCCGATCCTGGTCGACACAGATTCCGATGGAGCATCGGACGCCTGGGAACTCCACACCGGATATGATCCGAGTGATAGCCAGCGTGTCCCAATGACATGGGGAGGAGCAATCGGGGTGAACTTCCGCTCCGAAAGTCGCTCGAACGATGGCATCTGGCCTACGACCTTTCCAAATGGTTTCATTCCTCAAATCAACTGGAACCAAACCGAGCTCCTCGAGAGCAGCGGGGTTTCTTCAGGTGCCCCTCTTCATCCGGGAGACACCACGACCATCGCCTCACCCACCTTGAATACCTTGGTCGATGCCGCGGGCCAGCCGACGTCGGCCACGATCTCATTCACCTTTGACGGGACCCGGACTTCCCGGAGTAATGACACACCTGCGGCCAATCTTCTCAACGGATATCTCGCGGCCGATTCGGCGACTCCGGCGACTCTTCAGATCGATGGTATCCCGGCAACTTTTGCGACCTATGACCTCTACGTTTATCTCGCCGCTTCATACGATGGTCAGCTTACGACCTTGGTTCGTGATGGGCTCGTTCTAGACGGCGCGCTCATGAGACCTCTTTCAACCGGAGGTGAGTTGGACTTTGTTCTCTATCGCCCGACGACCGGACCAGTGGCGCCAAGGGCCAACGTTGTTCGTTATCAGGGCCTCACGGGACGCTCGGTTTCTCTCGAGAGCTTTCGAACATCAAACAGCTCTTCCGGAATCTCCGGGTTTCAAATCGTGAACACGAGTGGGGACGCAGACGCAGATGGACTCCCGGATTGGTGGGAAGTTCGCTACCGATCGAATGCTACCATCGCAGCTGATCCCGATAATGATGGCCTCAATTGGCTCGCCGAGTTCAACGCAGGAAGTGATCCATGGTCGGCCGATACCGATATGGATGGTCTCGATGACGCCGCCGAGGTTGTCGCAGGAAGTGATCCAACATTCGCAGATACCGATGACGACGGGCTTTCTGATTTCGATGAAGTCACCCACGCCATGCCGAGCGACCCGACTCTTGTCGATACTGATGGCGATGGCCTGGATGACGCTGGGGAAAGGGCAAACTTCGCCGATCCGAACGACGGTAATTTCACAAAGCTTCCGGTCCCGGTTTTCGTAAACCCGACCGAACTTCTTTGGGAGGTCACTGACATGCAATTCGTCAACGATCACGGTGATGGTATTCAAAGTGACAGCGGAACCAACCGGGACTTTATTGACTGGCGGGTCGATAATTTGACCGCCGATGTCAGACGGACACTTCGGATACGACTCCCCCGTCGTGAAGGGAAGATTGTCCTCAATGTCCTCACCAGCGGACAGGGAAGCTTTCGCAGAAATGGGAGTAGCTTTGGGAATTCCAGCTACAACAACGACCTCACGGCAGCACTCGGGTTCGCGGGGTTTGGCTCCTGTGACACCTCGGATCCTATCACCTTTCGAATGCGCGCTTTGAGTGACGGAAGTGAATCGAAGAACTGGACCGTCACCTTCACCATCTTTAATCAAAGGACGAATCAAAATGTGGCCCAGCGAATTTTCACCGCATGCGATGCCGTGCCATCTGTCGCCGATCAATCGGTCATCTGGGGAGATGATGATGTTCCCGGAGCCTCCGGGCTCCTGCTTGGTCAAGGCATCCGAGTCTATCGTACAAGCACCGACGTCTCTCAACTCGCGGGACTCTCCCACTGTGCTGATCTTGATAACGACGGCATGAATGATCTCTTTGAGACCACCTACGGTTTCGATTCGAACGATCCCTCGGATGCCTCGCTGGATTCCGACTTCGATGGCTTAACCAACCTCCTCGAAGCCATTCTGGGAACTGCGCCCGATAATCCGGACAGCGACAATGATGGCGTCAGTGATTTCCTCGAAGTAGATCAGTTCACCGATCCGAATTCCCCGGACTCAGTGCCACCACTCTTCAATCAAACCACAATCGGTAGCAATGATCTCGATGGAAACGGCATATCCGATCTCTGGGAGTCCCGATTTGGTGCCGGAAATTTGAATCCACTCGGTGACGAGGACGGCGATGGTTACACAAACGCTGATGAAGCGGGCATCGGGAGTGACCCGTTTGACGCCAACTCTAATTTTGCGATCCGCACCCAACCTTCAGCCACGCCGGGTTCGTTCGATTTTTGCTTTCCCCGCCTTCTTTTGAAGTCGCAACAAATCGCCTCCTCGAATGACTTGTTGTCATTCACCCCTTCTCTGCTGCCCATGAACGTTGACGGGGATGAATATCGTGTGACTGCGCCATTCTCGCTGAACTCCGAGTTCTTTCGAGTAGCGGTCAGCGATCAGGACCTTGATGGTGACGGACTAAGCGACTGGGATGAGAGCATCCTGGGCTCGCAAGCAGGGTTTGCGAATTCACTCGGACGGCCGGTCGCTTACGACAGCACCAATGACGGAATTGCCGATGGTCTGATTTCAGGTGATCGCGCCGTTTTCCTGGAGCGATTTGGCAATCGCAGCAGTCTTTCCGCTGGCACCGGCAGCACGACCCCGACTCGCACCGAAGCTTCCCGGTTCCTGATGCAGGCCTCCTTTGGTCCGACTATGTCGACTATTCATGAGGTTCGCGGGATGGGACTGGAGGCTTGGATTGATGACCAGATTGAGGCCCAAGTAGCAACCCATCATGAAGACTACATTCGCGAGATTCAAGACGATCTCAATGGAGCCCACGTTGATACGACCTACCGCACCAACAATGATGAACGCGTCGAGGATGACAACCTTCAATCGGCTTTCGCCCGCGCCGCGATCTCCGGACCTGATCAACTTCGCCAACGAGTCGCTTTTGCCCTCTCCCAAATTCTTGTGATCTCAAGGCAGGATGATGGAATCGATCAAAATGTTCGTAGCCTGGCTCGCTACTATGACCGCCTCGTGGACCATTCCTTCGGCAACTATTATGACCTCTTGATGGGCGTGACCCTCGATCCGAACATGGGACGCTATTTGTCCCACGTCGGCAACCTTCCTCCGGATCCATCGATCAACCGCTATCCCGATGAAAACTACGCCCGCGAGGTGATGCAGCTTTTCTCAATCGGCCTTTGGGAACTCAATCAAGACGGCACCCGAAAGCTCGATAGCTCCGGCAAGCCCATCCCAACCTACGATAATGACACCATCACCGAATTGGCCCGCGTGATGACCGGTCTGTGGTTCGCCAACAATGGTTGGGGGGCTCAGACGAGACGGGACGAGGAACATCTCGTTCCGCTTGAAATGTTCTCCAATTACCACGATTTCGGAGAAAAGACCCTCCTGAAAGGCTTCACAATTCCTCAACGTAACCCAAGCCCTGACAATGGGATGCAGGACATTCGAGATGCCATTCGCCACCTCTTCGAGCATCCAAACTGCGGACCTTTTGTCTGCCGGCAATTGATTCAATTCCTTGTCACCAGTAATCCCAAGCCAGCCTACGTCGAACGCATCGCTGATGTCTTCGATGACAATGGCAACGGCGAACGAGGAAATCTGGGAGCAGTTGTGAAAGCCATCCTCATGGATCCCGAGGCCCGTGATCCGGCCGTTGCAACATCTCCGGATTTTGGACTCTTTCGTGAACCTGTCATTCGCACCATGCATCCTGTCTCTTATACACATCTCCGAGCCCACGAGACCGAGGCTGATCTCG
>CAJXVQ010000540.1 GCA_913060685.1 uncultured Verrucomicrobiales bacterium | reverse complement strand
CGAGATCAGCCTCGGTCTCGTGGGCTCGGAGATGTGTATAAGAGACAGAAACGACGCTCCTTCACCGTCAACAACTGCGAAAGCGAAAACTCTGATAAACTCTGAGCTTTCTTCAGATCCAAAGGAGCACCTTCATCCGGTTTTCCATCCCGGATTGGCCGGATCATAAAACGCTTCAGAGAATCATTTGCGGCGTATCCCTCCCAGTCCAAAGACACTTGCGGAAACCAATCCGACCCTTTCAAGCGAAACCAGACCCGTCCGCCTTGAAGCTTTGCCCTCACCATCTCCACCCACTCCTTCCCCGACAACTGATGAACCAATCGCCCTTCACGGACCAATCCAAGCCCACCATTCAAGACCACCCCTTGGAGAAGTTCACCCTCCGACTCCGCCTCCACCTCTGACAATGGGAGAACTTTCTTTTCCACAAAGACCGGATTCTTGGTAAAAGCCTCCTCACTTTTTGGCCCTGGCGGCACCAGTCCCAGTCGCTGCGCACGTTTCTGTAAAAGACCCAGTTCCCTTTGATTTTTTGAGATCCGGTTTTCCAAAACACTCGAAAGTCGATCTCTTTTCCCCTTCTGGCTTCTCAAAAGATCAGCGAGCTCACTTTGGTATTTCTTAAGCTCGTCCAGCAGCACCGCAGCTTCATCATCAACGATCTGCTGCATCTCCTCATCCTTGGTCTCGATCAGTAAATCCCCCGTCTCACCAAAAAAAGCCTGCCTGTTTTCGGCAGGAGCCGACCACTCGGCATACTCTTCCAAAAGAGGGAAAACTCCCTCGGGCTTCGACAGAAGCCGTCCCACTCTCAAAAGAGGATCCTTTCTGGAGACCCAATCCTTGGGGAAGTGTCTCCACAACCCGGGTTTACCGTCCGAAAAAACCTTCACACTCTGACTCTTCTCTTCACGCAAGTAAGCGACATAAACCTCTTCGGATTGCTCGTTGAGCCGAAAACCCAACCCGACGTATGTCTCCCGCTGCCCACTCCGATTCTGCACCGAAATCGCCACCAGAAACTCCCTGAAATCCAGCTTGGCGGACTCTTCAGCCTCGACTTCTTCAAGTCCGATCCCAGCCGCCCCCTCAGCGGGCTTCCCAACCTCTTCCGGCACGGTCTCTCCGCTTTTCTTCTCCCCGTCCTGGCACGCACCCACAAACAGTAACAGCATCACCCAAGCCCTCCGAGATCCTTTCATCCGCATGTTCACCATGACAAGCCATTCTACCGGTTTGTAAAGAATGAGCTTATAAAAACGCAGTATTCCCTTGGCACCATCCCGCCGTCTCACCACCTTTGGTCATGCACTTTGCGAGAATTTTTCTCCTGACCACACTCTCTCTTCTCACCGCATCGGGTAACGATCTCGTCTCCAAAATCAAGGCTGGCACCGCCTTCCTCTCCGTTCCCAAATCAGGAAGCTCCGGCACGGCCTTCTGCATTTCCGAAAAAGGCTACTTCGTCACCTGCGCCCATGTTCTGGGAAATACCACTGTCGGTCAGGAAGTCATCCTCACCATCAATTCAGGGCTCCCCGATGCCAAAGAAGCAAAAGCCACCGTTGTCAAAGTCGATCCCGCACGCGACCTCGCCATTCTCGAGGCCGCTCCCGATCTCGCCAAACCTCTTCGTCTCGGCCACGGTAAGACCCTCAAGGAAACCGACGCGATCACCGTGGCCGGCTATCCCTTCGGCACCCTTCTTGCTGTCGAAAAAAGACCTGCCATCAGTATCGCCACCGGCAAGATCACCGCCCTTCGGCGCGAAGGCACCGTGGTTGCCCAGATCCAATTCGATGCCGACATCCAATCGGGAAACTCCGGAGGCCCACTCTTAAACGCCAGGGGCGAAGTGATCGGAGTCGTGGCTTCACGCATCCCCGGATCACAACTCAGCTTCGCCGTCAGCTCTGATCTCCTCCGCGCCATCATCGACTCTCCAACCTCAAAATTCGAAAACCTCCTCCCCATCTCCTATGCCAACCGGCACGCCCCCTACTCTTTCGATCTCGAACTCGCCTACCTCCGACCGCCGACCTCACCCTCCGAAGTGACCGCCTCCTTCACGGGCTCAGTCTCGGGAACCCGCCCTCTCCTCGTCAAAAAAACCGGCAACCATCGCTACCACCTTTCGGGCGTCCCATACCCAAAAGATCAAAACACCAGTGGTCGCACCCTCCGCACCGAACTCATCCGCATCTCCGGTAATTTCACCACCACCGTCACCGCGTCACACGACGATCTCGAATTCACCATTGGAGGCCGCAAACACTTTCTCTCCAATTTCAAACTCATCTATCCCCCGGAAGAAAAAGCACTCACCACCGAGGGAAAAGTGATCAAAGGACCCATCGCAGGACTCGACCGGGTCATCGTCCAAAAGCCAGGTTACGGTCCCCAAATCCAAAATTTCCAAGACTGGCCCATTGTCACCATCAGACCCGATGGCTTCACTCCGGAAATCGTCAAACTCGAAATCAAAATTTCCGGTAACGGCTACGTCAATACTCTTGCCAAAACCCTCGACATCGAGAACCCGACCAACGTCCTCAATGCCGCTCTCCTCCCTGGCGAAAAACCCCCAACCACTGAAGTTCCCAAAATCCCACTACCCCGCGACCCCATCGAAATCACCTTCGAGTCTGAAATTACCGACCTCGACTACGGAGGAAACGGACGCTTCGTCGCCGCTTTCATTGCCGCCGAAAATTCCTGTCACATCATTGATTGCCTGACCGGAAGCACCCTTCATAAAGTCCCCGCCACTCCCGACTCCCGTATCGCCGCCGGCCTGACCACCCTCTTTATCGTCAACTCCGTCGGCGTCTCCAAATGGGACCTCGAAACAGGAAAAAACCTCACCCGCGATCAGGCATGGTTCGACGGCCCCGTCCAAGATATCTCGGTTGGCTCGGGATCCGACCGCTTTCTTGCTGTCGCCTACCGGGCCTACGAACGCAAGGACATGACCCGGGTGGAACTTCGCAGTCAGGAAAACGGTCGCCTCCTCGCCATCGAACCCACCGAACTGGATCATCAGGAAAATTCCCTCCTCGCCATTTCGGAGCGAGGCACCTCCATTGGACTCTCCTCACCCCCACCAAACAAAGCCACCCAGGGATTGCTCCGACTTCAGAACGGACGCTACCAAGTGATCCATCCAGGCAGCATCGGCTGGATCAAGCCCGGGCCTCTCGACCAAATCCTCGTTTCAGGCACCGGCCAAATCGGGATCAACCCCCACGGATTTGGTGGCCAACGCACCCATGATTCCACCTACGGACTCATCCCCACAACCCATCAAGGCCTCGCTCTCGCCGTCCCCCTCATACCCGAACGCCCTGACTCAAAAACAAAATACCCCGGAATCTTCAGCCTCTTCGACACCAACACCGGTCGCCCCCTCGTCAAAAAAATCGTTGCCCTTGATGGCTTCATCTCCGACCCCGCCGCGCGAGCCAACCATTCCCGCGGTGACGAATTGCCTCCCCGCTTTCCATGGGACGAACGCTTCTTCTACTCCGTCGATCACGGACACCTCCTCGCGGTCCCCAGCGACAATCGACGCCTCCTCATTCATCCCATTGACCTCAAAGAAACCCTCGTTCAGCAAAAGTCACCCTTCCTCCTCATCGAATCGGATGCCCCCATCCAACTTCAGGGCGACACCTTCGAAGCTCAACTCAATGTCCTCTCCTCCGAAGAAGAACTCCGCTACGAACTCATCACCTCACCTCCTGGTTTCGAAGTGAATGGCACCGGCCTCATTACCGGAAAAATCACGACCTCCGCAACGGGCCAACCACAACAACTCATCGTCCTCGTCAAAACAGGCCAACTCGAACGGTTCTGGAAGCACACCTTCTACGCCAAACGATGAGATTCCCCAAATTACCAAAGCCGATTCCTAACATCTGGAATTGACAAAGCTCCGCGGCCCGTTGATCAAAAGCGCCGTGAGTTCGCAAATTCAAGCAAACCTCCTCCGACGAGCAGCCCTATGGCTTGGCTTGGCGCTGGCGGGATGATTCGTTTTTGAAACACCCAACCGGAGGCGCCCTAAGATGTGACGCTTCCTGGTTCCCCCTCCTCTCTGGAACGTCGCGCTTGGCCCCTTCGCCACCAAGCCCAACCATGACTTCCATTTCCGAGCCACGTGGCATCTTATTGATGCTTCCCGGCATCATCTTCTTCACGGTGAATACCCTCGCCGTGCGAGCCATCGCGCTTGCCTTCTCGGCGTGTGATGGCTGGGAAGTGACCCTCTTTCGCGGTATTGCCGGATCGGCCGTGGTCGTTGTCCTCTCCTCCCGGTCCGGCCATCTCAGCCTAAAACCCCTCCTTGATCGGCCCAAAGTGATCGCCCTCGGCATTTTGGGAACCATCGGGGTGCTCTTTTTCGATGAAACCCTTGGCGTCGTCGAACTTTCCGGTGCTGCCCTCACCCTGATTGCCACCATGATGGTCAATCCCCGGACTTCCAAACTCCCTTCCAAGAAGCTAACAATCCAAAAGACAAAGTAATGACCACCATCGAAAAGACACAGCAATACGTTCTCCAAACCTACGGCAGATTTTCCCTTACCGTGGCCCGCGGCGAGGGTACTAAAGTGTGGGATCAAGACGGTCGCGAGTCTGTCTCTTATACACATCTGACGCTGCCGACGATCTACTCTGTGTAGATC
>CAJXVQ010000539.1 GCA_913060685.1 uncultured Verrucomicrobiales bacterium | reverse complement strand
CGAGATCAGCCTCGGTCTCGTGGGCTCGGAGATGTGTATAAGAGACAGTTCCGGGTGTGTGACGATCAGGCGCGCAAAATCATAGTAGGTGTGCGGCGTATAACAGTGGAACTCGTGCCCTCCGGTCAGACTTTTGACCTCCAGGTCTCTTTCTCTTAGGCCTCGCCTATACTCAAAGGCCCTCCGCACCGAGTTCACATTAGGACGCCCGATCGATGAAATTCCTCCAATGGAAATGCCTTCGGGGAGATCTTTGCATACAAAGCCATTAACGGTCACGATGATACAAGCTGCCGGATCGAGCTGTTTATATCCAATGACTCCAAGCGTACAACGATAGGTTGCAAAGCTATGGACCAGAAAAAGATGCTTGCTCATGAAAACTGACGAAAAAAGGACCTTCCCTACAAGAACATTGACCTACACGGGCTGCGAGCACTCAAAAATCACGCGTTTTTCTTAGCCACAATCTTCCTTACCAGCTCCAAATCTTCCGGTGTATTCACCGAAGGCTCGACCCACGGCACGCTGATCCCGTAAAGGACGTATCCCGACTCAAGAGCAAGCAACTGGTCAATGTCTTCATGCTTCCACCCATCTGTCTCACGTCCATCATAGGCGGAGAGTGCCGCTTTGCGATAACCGTAAAATCCGTGGACGTAGCGGTAGGGGTATCCCGCAATTTTCCCTCCAGTCTTGGTGGCGGGTATGAAAGCCCGTGAGAGGTAAAGAACACGTGAGTTACCATCCACCATGGCTTGCACGGTAGCATGCCCGGCAGTGTGTGCCTCCGCATCAGCCGTGTAGACTATGACACCATCCGCATCAGGGAATTCAGAGAAGGCCGCGATACACTTGTCGATGTTTTCCGGTTCCACCAGAGGCTCATCCCCCTGCACATTGATCACGATATCGTATTCCGCGAACTCAGGGAGATTCGCGGCCCAGGCAACGCGCTCGGTCCCTGTTCGAAAGGGAATATCACTTGTCACACAGCGAAACCCAGCAGCTTCGACAACGCTTTGGATACGCTCATCATCAACGGCGACAACAACCTCTGCGGCTAACTTTGATTTGCGACTTTGCGTCGCAGTCCGGATAATCATGGGGACACCTTCGATATCAACCAAGGGCTTCCCGGGAAGTCTCGAAGATTGATAGCGGGCGGGTATAACGATTAACGCTTTATTGTTCATATTATTATCACTCGTGAAGTTGATTAGCTTTCGAAGTGCGAGGGGGATTCAACGAGGAAATAGCCTTCGCAAGCTCTTCAACGATGCTACGCGCCCCTCTTGGAGAGACATGGCCATGATCAAGATACAGGGGATACCCCTCCTCATCAACCTGCCTCATTGAGCCATCATCATTGAGAAACCGAGGCATCGGATCAATCAACACAAGCTTGGGAAACTGACGGGCCATCTCATCGAAAACCTCGTCCTGAGGCTGCCGTTGGGCCAGATACTCCGTCTTGGACATGCTCTGGTCAAAGACCTTCACTCCGAAATGTAAGTTCAGTGCCAGGTTCCTCGGCACATCATCTTTATAAAAAGGAAACTGCTTCAAGATGGCCACCTTGCAGCCGATCGACTCAAGATCCCGAATTTGTTCGGCCAAGGCAACGCTCAGCGCCTTCCGATCTTCGACGCCCCTGGCGTAGAAGATCCAACAGGCCGCCAGGATTACGACAGAGTGCTCCCCCTTCGTTGAGCCCTCTTTCAGGTGCTCGAAAATCGCCCGATTGTAGGCGGGCGTTTTTTCATTCAGACCGTGCATATCCGGCTTATACCAATTCTTTACAGGAGGTGTCACCCACGAGGTAGCAGCGTGACCGGATAGCCCGAGTTTCTGACAGGCAGCATGCACTCCCGGCATCACGGCATCCGCATGGCTGTCACCCCAGAGAAATACAGTCTTTTCACCTTCCAACTCCCCAATACGGGTGAGCCGGTCGGGGATATCCGCGATACTCATGTTGTAGACGGGAAGTTCCCGGCTACCACGGTCACCGGAGACAACCCTCAAGACATCCTGACTGAAACGCCCATCGAACCCATCGGATTTGATAATGATCAAGCTGGTTCCAAATAAAACCAGCATCGCCGCCAAACTTGTCCAGAAAACTCCTTTTCTCGTCTTGATTAACGCTCCCTTTCGGAAGGGCCGCTCCACAAATCTCCATGAAGCAATCGACAGCAGAAAGGCAATCACAACGAATCCGATCGCCCATGCCGAGCCCGGGTGCCGACCAAAGAGCAGGTGGTGGTAGGCAAAGAACGGCCAATGAATGAGATAGAAAGAATACGAAATCAGCCCAATAAACACCAAGGGACGGGTCGCCAAAAGACGGAGAGGCAGCGGCTTGGACGAGTCAGCCACATGACTGCCACCCCAGATCACCAGCACAGCGCCCAAGACGGGCAAGACAGCGGTGTAACCCGGGAATGGGGTGTCTGGCCGATAGAGAAAAAATGTGCAGAGAATTGCGCCAATTCCAGACCATGCAAAGAGCTCCCTGATCCATTTCGAGCTAATTGGTGGAGCCACCGCCAAGAGTGATCCTGCCAGTAATTCCCACGCTCTCGTGGGGAGCAGAAAAAAGGTGGCGGTCCGATATTGAATCTGCTCCATCCCATAAATCGACAGTAGCAGACTCGCCACCATTCCCACCCATATCGCGGGAACAAGCAAACGCCCTTTCCAAACACGGAACAGGATAAAAAAAACGGTGGGGATGATAAAATAAAACTGCTCCTCCACCGACAGTGACCATGTGTGAAGGAGTGCCTTGCTTTCGGAAGCTGCTCCAAAGTAGCCATCTTCGAGCCAAAAGTTAATATTTGAGCCGAAGCATATCAACGCCATGACTGACTTGGCCAGTTGACTGAAAGCTGATGGAAACAATAGGAACCAGCCGACCCCCAGGGTCACGATGACCGTGGCAACCATGGCGGGCAGAATTCGGCGTGCCCGCCTCTCCCAGAAATGAGTGATTGAAAATGTGCCTGCCCTGAGATCCTTAAGAATTAAACTCGTGATCAAAAATCCTGAGATCACAAAGAAAATATCAACACCTGCATACCCCCCTCCGAGTCCAAGACCGGCATGAAAGATGACCACCCCGATCACGGCGACGGCACGCAAGCCGTCAATATCGGGCCGATATTTCAAGCGATTTATTGTCGTTTCCACTCTAAAAGTCGTTACGAATTGACCAAAAATCCACGCTGAGATTTTCTTCGAAACACATGGACCGGGAATAAAGTCAAATCCCGAGCAGGTGCTTAATCGCTTGATGAAGATGCAACAGACCTAGCAGCTTCCCGTCTGCATCGACAACGGGGAGATCACGGATGAACTTTTTCTCCATCAGGCGGATCGAGTCCTCGAGGTCTCCATCAGGAGAAACCGTCAAAGGCTTGGCATTGGAATGAACCATAATGTCATCCACAAACAAGGCGGACCATGGCTTTTGCTGGTGCAGGGTGAGCCGCCGCATATCACCATCGGTGAACACACCTTGAAGATCGCCATCGTCATTGACGACACACGCGATTCCAAAGGGATACTTCGTCATGATCTCAAGGACCTCCTTGACAAACAAATCGGTCTTCACGACCGCAAAGCAGTCGGGATCGAGCATCACGTCTCTATTTTTAACTTGGTTATCGCTCATGATATTTCCTCCTCTTCGCCGTATTTTTCAATCATTTCAAGACGAGTCTCGTGCATACACTTTGCTTCAATCAAGATTCGTTTCAGGTACTTGATATCGAGCACCGTATTGGCATCAGAAAGAGCATTGGGGGGATCATCATGCACCTCCATAAACAAGGCATCAATTCCACAGGCGGCCGCGGATCGGACAAGAGAGGGAATAAACTCACGCTGACCTCCTGAGATATCTCCCATCGATGTCGGCATTTGGATGGAATGGGTGCCATCAAAGCAAACGGGATTGCCGGTGGCTCTCATGATTGGAAAACACCGGAAATCATTGATGAGCATATTGTAGCCAAAGAAGGTGCCTCGATCAGTCAGGAGAACGTCCTCACACCCAAACGCCTTGAGCTTTCGCGAGGAGTTTTTCATGTTCCAGGGGCTCATAAACTGGCCCTTCTTAAGGTGGACTGGCTTTCCTCCGGCCGCTGCGGCCCTCAGAACACTCGTTTGACGGCAAAGATAAGCGGGAACTTGAAGAAGATCGACAACCTCGGCTGTCGGCACGGCCCACTCCGGCACCGAGAAATCAGAAGTGACGGGCAGACCGAACTCCCGTCGCAGCTCATCCAGAATCTTCAAGCCCTCATCAATGCCCACTCCGTGAAAAGACTTTGGTGACGATCGGCAATCTTTATCGTAGCACGCTTTGAAGATGAGAGGCACACCCACTTCATCACAAATTTTCTGTGTCGCTTCGGCCATCTTGAAACAATGATCCCTGCTTTCAATCGCACAGGGGCCACCGATATAGGCCAAAGGATTGTCTCCCCCGATGACGACCGATTTCACATCGTCATCACCTACCGTTATGGTTTTTGTTTTCATTGATTATTTACGTGTTGAACTTGGGCATTATTCCACGGCGTCGAGGAGATCCACAGGTTGGCTCACACATTCGGATGCACCAGCGTTTTCCAGTTCCTGTCTCTTATACACATCTCCGAGCCCACGAGACCGAGGCTGATCTC
>CAJXVQ010000538.1 GCA_913060685.1 uncultured Verrucomicrobiales bacterium | reverse complement strand
TGGGCTCGGAGATGTGTATAAGAGACAGTGCTCGGGTCTCGAAAGTCGGTTCCGCTCGATGAGTCGGACTTCCAGAAACGAGCTTGGCTCTCCATCAATCGACATCCCGGCACCCCAAATCTTCGATAAACTCAGCTCTTCAAAGAGAGGCTTGCGATCGCCCGGAACAAGAAAAACCGTCTCAGGATCTTTGTCGCGTCCGCCCGTCACCTTGAGGAAGGCCTTCATCGACTCTCCTTCCTCTCCACAAAGTTTCCAAATCCATTCATCCAGCCGGCCCTCCACGAACGGCGGATAGAAAACAATCCGCACTCCCGTCATCGTTTCGTGCGAGGTCAGATACTCGGCAAAACCAAAGGCAAAGGCTGCCGCTGTCCCGCTTTCAGCTTGCGGCACAGCAAGAACGACTGGCGCCTTCGACTTACGATCGCCCGCTTTGATCCAGATCGTTGACCACAGAATCCCGTTGGCAGAATTTTTCTGTGAGCGAAAAATTTCGTATCCCAGGTTCTCAGATCCAAGCGTGCCTCTCGTCATGGCATTCAACTGTCGAAATGCCTGCTGACCGGACTCGGTGTCGATGCTTCGCTCCCCAATCAATCGATTCAACTTAAGAAGGTAGTCCGTCATCTCGGGAACGGTGATATCGCCCTCGATCGGTTCGCTTTCCTCTTGGTCGGCATTCGCCCCTAAATACAAGGCGATGCACACTGAAACGATGAGCAGGGCTGGAATCACCGCCAAAGTGATCTTGATTGCGCTGGTCTTGGATGGTTCTTGAATCTCTGTCATTCGGAAAATAAAAGTGCGATTTCATGCGCCGCGCGCTTGTGAACACCGGTGCCCCCCAGTCGCGAGGCCGCCTCAAGCAGCTCTGCAGAATGAGCTTTGCGCGCATCTCGATCCGTGAGCGTCCGGCTCAACCACAAAGAGACCTCGTAGGCATTGGCATCACTCTGGATGAACTCCGGCACCATCTCTCGACCCGCCAGAATATTGATCAATCCGATATAGGGAAGTTTGATCAACTGCCGGGCCATCACATACGTGGGCCACGCCACTTGGTAAACCAGACAGTAGGCCATCCCGTAGTAGGCCGCCTCCAAAGTCGCCGTGCCACTCGCCACCACGCCACAAGTCACGGTCTGCATCAGGGCCTGACTCTCACCCGTGCGAATTTCCACACACCCTTGCGGCAGCCTGGCTTTCGCAAGATCAGCCTCCATGACGCGCGCCACCTTCTCACCCGCAGCCGCCGCCACAAAGCGGAGATCCGGATGGTCGACCAACAATCGCCGTGCCGACTCCAGCATCATCGGAAAAAGCCGTGTGACCTCCCGGGTTCGACTCCCTGGAAAAAGGCCCACCGTTTTTTCATCCCGCTCAACCTCGATTCTCTTCTCCTCAAGTTCATCGACAAGTGGGTGCCCAACACATCGGCTCCGCAAGCCCGCCTCCTCAAACAAGGGGACCTCAAACGGAAAGAGGCACAGCATAAGATCATGGGTCGCCGCGATCCGGGGGATTCGCTTCCGATTCCAGGCCCAGACCTGCGGAGCGACATAATGCACGATCTTGGTCTTCGGGAGATTCTCGTGAACCTGCTTCGCCAGCCGCAAATTAAAGCCCGGATAATCGATCAAAAGCAAGATGTCCGGCTTGCACTTGGAAATCTCAACCAAAACCCGATCAAAGCGCTCCTTAAACCACCCGTAGCGACGAAGAACCTCCCAAAGCCCTACCACCGCCGCGTCATCCACCCAGTCCTCGATCTTCCCGCTGGAAAAACGGGACATCTCAGGACCGCCAAGTCCATGAAACTCAACCACTCCGAGATCATCCCGGAGAGCCTCCATCAATTCGACGCCGTGGGTATCCCCACTGATCTCGCCTGCCACCACATAGACCGATTTGCTCATTGCCGTGGTCATGCTAGGGCAGGAGAAGATTTTTCCAAACTGCAAATCGCGTCACAAGGGCTTGCTTCTCATCTCGCCAAGCGTTAATTCGTTTCTCCCCAGACGCATTATGTCCGAAAAATCTGACCCAAAGCCCGAGCAAGGCCCAAGCCCAATCGGTGAAATTTCGCAGGAGCCCTCCGCATTGGAGGCCTTTCTTGATGCCAACCAGAAAAGGCTCCTCATTATCGGGATCCTCGCAGTCCTCTGCCTGATTGGTTACGTCATCGTAACCGGCTTGCAAAAGAAGGGAAGGCAAGACGCCGCCGCAGCCGTCGCCGGAGGCCGAACCGTTCCCGATTACGAAGCTCTCAGCAAGGAATACGAGGGCAAGGTCGCAGGCGGCACCGCGCTCCTGTTAAAGGCCCAGCTTCTCTGGTCCGACCAACAACAGCAGGAGGCGATCACCGCGGTTGAGGACTTCATCTCCAATTACCCGGAGCACCCGTCCTTCGGAAACGCACACACGACCCTCGGCTCCTACCTCCAGCAGGTTGAGAAGCTGGATGAGGCCAAAGCAGCCTTCACCAAGTCTGCCGAAACCAAGTCTGCCACAAGCTCCATCGCCCTCCTCTCACTCGGTGACATCGCTCTCCAGGCCGGAGATCCTGACAAAGCGAAGGAATACTACGATCGCATCATCACCGAATACGAGGGCACCCACCCTCAAGTGAAAGGATTCGCCCAGGAACGGATCAAGCTTATTGGGGTCAAGCCACCTGTCGAAAAAGCACCCGAGCCAATCACTCCTCCGGGAGCGGTTACCCCTCCCACTAATTTCCCGGGATTTAAACCGAAGCCAATCCAGCCCGCTCCCTCGATTCCAGCCACCTTACCTGTCAGACCTCCCTCTCCGGAGCCTGTCGAAACAACAACACCGGAAACTGCTCCAGAAGCAGAGACTGAAGGAGCAACCACCGAAGAGCTTCCGGACCTTCCTAAATTGGATGTCCCCGAAGAAACGACCCCTCCAGCCGAGGGTGGGAATCCTTCCGAATAATTCATTCTTCGAGAATTCCTCCTTCACTTCCGGGCTCCCATGCCCCATTAAAATCACAACAACCCACTAATCGCCGTGTTTGAAAAAATCATTAGCAAAAGCCCCGAGGCACCCCAGGCACCTCGACAAGCCACGCTCCCTCAATCGCCCTCAGCTCCAGCAGCAGCCCCTGCTCCAGCGGCAGCGGCAGAACCAGTCTCCTCCGTCAGCAGCAGCGCAGCAGGCGGACAACGCAACATTCTCAGTAATGACGTCCATATCAAAGGATCTGTCCGCTTCACCAATGACCTCCTTGTCGATGGCCGCATCGAAGGTGAAATCAGCTCCGATGGAGCACTCACCGTCGCTGAAAACGCGCACATCAAGGCTGAAGTGAAAACCAAATCCGTAGTCATTTACGGTAAGGTTCACGGCAACATCATTTGCACCGACCGCGTCGAAATCAAAGCCAGCGCCGAAATGGTTGGTGACGTCAAGGCAGGCACACTTTCCATCGAACCCGGAGCAATCTTTGTCGGTAAGTCGGAGGTTGGCACGCCCACTTCTGCTCCCAAGCAAAACTCCCCATCCCAACAGGGTAACAATAAGAAGCAAAATCAAGGCAACCATTCCAATAAGGGTGGTGCCAAGACTTCCTAACGTCACCTTAAGAAAACCACATTGGCCTTCGGTTTTTTCAAAGATAAGAACAAGGGATCTCTCGAGATCACTTGCCCTCTTTGCCAGCACCTCCAGCAGGAATCCCGGCTGGCGGTCTCATCATATTGCAAATCATGTGGTGCTTACCTTACCTTCGACAAGAG
Organism: uncultured Verrucomicrobiales bacterium; assembly: GCA_913060685.1. Taxonomy (GTDB): domain Bacteria; phylum Verrucomicrobiota; class Verrucomicrobiia; order Verrucomicrobiales; family Akkermansiaceae; genus SW10. The sequence continues at coordinate 942 of CAJXVQ010000538.1, read as the reverse complement.
TGGGGCAATTAAGGCACGCCCCGTGGCACCGCCGGACCCCTTTGCACATCGTCCACCCCAGCCCAAGGTAGAGATCGACTATAAGGCACGGGAAGAACCTGCACTTTCAGCGACAAAGCCCCTCCCTGCTTCCGAACCTGAACCCGAACCACCTCAGGAGGCCGGGCATTCATCTGAAACCGAGGAGACGGAAGAAGCAGACGAGGAACCGGAGTCACCCCTGGAAGAGCCAAGCGAAGCTGAAACACCATCTTCCATTCAGACCGCTCTTCCAGACACGCCCTCTCCCAATCCCCCTGTCACAGCCCCTGCCGGGCAGTCTTCCACTCCCCGCTATCACGGCGACAATCACTCCAACGATCCCCCCACCAAGGGAAAAATTGTCACCCGTGACGTCACCTGCTTCGAATGCGGAGACACCCACCCCGCCAACATTCACGCAAACTCGACTCAGTGCCGGAGCTGCGGACGCCTGATCTCCATGGAGGATCGCGAGATCAAGGAGCCTTACAGTAGCCGCATTCAAACCCGGGGAAATGTTCATATTCACAAGAAAGGAGTCGTCCTCGGAGCCTCCATTCAATGCCACAATCTGACCGTTGAAGGAGACTTCACCGGAGATGTCGCGTGCGACGGCGACCTCATTCTTCGCCGACATGGTAAAATCACCGGCAAAGTGGTTTGCAAACGTCTCCTTGTCGAAAGGCGCGCGAAAATCGAATTCCAAAGCATTGTTGAAATGGATGAATGCCTGATCGACGGCCTGGTCACCGGAAGTCTCTCCTGCCGAGGTCTCCTCGCGCTCGAAAAAAGAGCCACTCTGACCGGCAATATCAAGGTCGGGAGACTCACCGTCGCCGACGGAGCCAAACACTCCGGTCAGATCCAGATGGGCGGCTTTTCTGTCTCTTATACACATCTCCGAGCCCACGAGACCGAGGC
>CAJXVQ010000537.1 GCA_913060685.1 uncultured Verrucomicrobiales bacterium | reverse complement strand
TACGAGATCAGCCTCGGTCTCGTGGGCTCGGAGATGTGTATAAGAGACAGCGAAATGATCGGTCAGTTGCCCCCCGTCGAGAGCCGGGCGGGTCCCGTTCTTCTCAAGCTGCATGACGGCGAGGTCACCGAGAAGCGAGAGGTCATCGGTCTGGGCGCGGAAGGGCACCGCGGATATTTGCCTCACTGGAACCGCCATGGCGACGCCACCGGAAGGAACTCCGGTCACATCAAGCACGAGCATATGCTCCGTCGCGGCATGTTGCTGAAAGCCGCTCGCACTGGAACCGGTCCAGACCTCCCAGCCATCGGCTCCTGGAATCAATAAATTTAAATCTCCTTTTCTAGCGCTCATTGAATGGTAACTTCCTTTCGGTCGAGAATGGTTGGGTTTTGTGATCGGTTGCTGATGATAAGGACGATCTTACGCCGAATTGAACCAGCAAAGCCAACGCTTTCGATACGTTTCACCTGATCTTGCCCCCCAAGGCGGCGCTGAATGACTCCACTTGGGTCAACAACGCCAAGCTTGGCCATCGCTTCTTCCACACTGATCTGCTCGTCATCCACGGTATCGCGAGTTCTATCTTTGTCGCCCACCATTGAAACCAGACTCGTCGCAACTTCGTCAACATTGGTGTCGGTCGCGATTGCGAGAAACTCCGCCGGGGCCTCGTTGACATCCAATCCACCACTACTCCAAACGGTGAACCAATCACGCCAGTTGGGATTTGCGGCCTCGACCAAATCCATCCCACGAACGAGCCGCATTTCATCGAGTTGGTAAAAGGGCCGATTGAAGGGGTGGTTGAGATATCCCTGCCCTTCGTAGTATTCAAACTCGGCACCATGGCGTTGCTGAGCACTATCAGAATCAACCCAGTCGGACAAGGCATCCACAATTCCACTCGCGTTATCGAAATCAATCCCCCATTCCTCAAAAATCAGGTACAGCAAGGCCTTATCCTCGAGAGCCAGGATATAGTTGATATTAAAGCGACCTCCCTCGGAGAGAATTTTCACGTTAAAACCGGCTCCGTTTTCAAAAGTCTGCCCCAAAAGGTCGCGGTCCCAATCCTCGACCGCTGGATTGGCGGCCAGGTTGATTCCCATTTCGGCATACTGGCGGGCTTCAATGCCGTTGATCTGCGAGCCTGCGACCTCTGACTGGTATTGCGAAATTTTCACGGTGGCGACGAGAGCGAGTCCCATGACCGCCATGATCCAAAAGACGGCAATCAAGGTCGCGCCTCGCTTCAGGGAATGTCGGGCGACAATCGTCATTAGCGGCCTCCTCCCGGTGTTCCAGTTGCTGTTCCGCCTCGACTGGCACCTGTCGGGCGACCTCCTTGGGCCCCTCCACCACCTGTCGGACGATCACCTTGGTTTCCTCCACCACCTGTCGGACGCTCTTCTTGGCTTCCTCCACCGGTTTGACCTCCTGAGCTCTGTCGCGCACCTCGGGCCTTGTTTTGCAAAGCACTCATCGTTGTCCGCGGGTTGGTTTTTTTAGGAATCCAAAAGAGGCGCTTGATCCGGCGGTCGCCATTTTCAAACACCACTGACAGCTCCACATAAGAAGGCCGGGTGTTTTGATCCCATTCATAGGGCCATTCGTCCCGCTCTGTGGACTCATAATTTCTGACATCAAGGACACTCCACTCGAATAAACGAACATCATTCAAAAGAGTCACGGTGGCAATGGGATCAATCCCCCGCTCGGCCGGAGCCTCATCACTATCAAGGATGGGGACATCGTAGTATTCCAAAACAACATCCAGACCACCCGATACCGTAGGGACTGTGATCAGGCGGGTGGCCTGCGCCGAGATCGGGACTCCCCCCCAGTTGAAAGACACCGGAGTATTTTGAAAGGTTAACTCCGAGGTAAAAGGCTCGGAGTTACTGGTATTGACCAGATTAAAGACGGCATTCCCGGGGAGGCTGTCAAAGTGATTTCGTAAGAAGGAGAAGAAGGCATCCCGCGTGATGTCCTCATTCTGAATGTCGACCATCTTGGAGGTCGCACGCACCGAGCCATCGGCAATCTTGAAAATCGAGGTCAGGACAAACGCGGCAATTGCGATCGCCAAAACGAGCTCGAAAAGGGTAAAGCCCTTCGCACACTGCGGTGAATTCTGACGGGGTAAAACTCTCATTATCGGTAAAGAGGAAGGTAGCGCCAACCTCGAACAATTCGCTCCTGGTCGATGCCCTCTTGTTCAAAACGGGCGATTATTGTGACCTGCCACATCTGCTGAAGCACGTTACCATCCATATTTTCCAGCTCGAGCTGCACCACCGCAGTCTCGATATCAATGTCACGTTCCTCGATGAAAACCTCCGTGCTTCCCTCCTCCAAACGCTGCAGATAAAGCGCCTCATGCAGCGCACTATCCATGATTTGGGTAACCACCAGCTCCTCCTTGACGAATGTCGTTCCACGCCAAAGGGAATTGAGAGCCTGGGCAAAGGAAGTCGCCACAAGCGCGAAGATGAAGAGCGCCATGATGACCTCCATCATCATGAAGCCCTTGAGGTTCTTTTTTGGAGGAAGCTTATTCATCACTGGTTCCCGATCGCCATCTCCAGATCGATGGCTTTTGCGGTAAGAGGGTGAAATTCACGGGAGAGATAAACAAGCCCGTCGTCTGTGACCAATTCGATCGCGAGTGGCTCGCAAGGACTGTTCGGCTGGTGGATCCACCTCTCCACAATACTGCCGTCCACAACTTTGAAGTCAAAGCTGTTCCATCGCCGCACCGACATTGTGTATTGAGGGTCGATCTTGAAAACAATGGGCCATGACATGCTGTCGAGGCGCCGAAGGGCCGATTTCTCGCCGACTTGCTCGGAGACCTCCTGGGCAATTTGATCCCCGGGCCTCGCAAGGGGCATGAGGCGAACCTCACCTTCCCTCAGCTCAACCACAAATGGCTGTTGATAACTATAAGACATCGCGCGAGCCCGGAGAGCGAGATCCTCGATCCCGTTGTGGGCCTCACGGACCTCCCTCTCCATGTTCGGAGTAGAGATCATATAGGTCGCCACACCGAAGACGATCACGGTAATCCCCATCACAAAAATCAACTCAATGAGGGTGAAGCCCTTAGGGACTGCCCTTGAGATAATTTTTGGCGAGGAATACTGCATCGGAACTGAGAGGAAGAGATTAGTCTTGGTTGCTCATATCATCCTCTGTCCCAAACTGCTTGTCCGGACCGGCAGAGATAATTTCGGGACGACTCGGATCCTTGGAACCGGGATAGGCATACTTGTATTTTGTGTCCCAGGGATCGAAAAGAGCCTCTTCTTTATCGATGGTCTGGATCCAGCGACGTGGACGGGGAGCATCAGTGGGCTTCTTAAAAAAGGCCTCAAGTCCCTGGGTCGTCGAGGGATAGGTCCCGCCAATATTCTTATACTGCTCCAGGTTGGATTCGAAGCTCTTCATGTCCTGATCAGCAGTGCCGATCGCGGCAGAGCCCTTGATCTTGCCCATGCTGTAAATGGCACCTCCCAAAATGAGGCCGATGATTCCCATCACGATGACCATTTCGAAGAGGCTGAAGCCTCGAGCCATTCGCGGCGCGATCGGGTAGTTTTCTTTGGATTGAATTTTCATGTTTTGTTAGGAGGAAGTTACATTGATTGAAACGCTGATCGACCGAAAAGTTGTCGGTTATATTGAGAAAAATACCTCATTTCGGGCGAAAGCACCTCGTCTTGTCTCTGAATATCGATCAAATTTGGAAATTCTCAACTAATCGCCCGTCATTTGAACCCGCCACCACCCCTAAAAAGCGTTTTCCACGAGAGTCACATCGGGCTTCTCCCCCTCCTCGAGCACGATCTCGACGACATCATATCTCCAGGAAATCTGGCGCCGCACATCCTGGTTCCTCTTTGGGTCGATCTCTTTCCCCAAAAGCCGCAGCCATTCGGTCGCTCCGCGCATAATGAGCGCTTTTTTCTCCTCGTTGACCGCTCGCATCGGGCGCCCGTAATCCCTACGGGTTCTGGTTTTCACTTCAGCAAAGACCAAAAGCCCCAGATCATCGCCCCCGCGCATCACCAAATCGACTTCCCCTCCCTTGGGTGCCCGGAAATTACGGTAGAGTATCTTCCACCCCAGCGATTGCAGGTATTTCGCCGCGATTCTCTCTCCAAGTTCCCCAATCTGATGGGGCGTGAGATCATTTAAGCGGAAGGCAGAGTTGAGCAACCGGCTGGAACGAGCGACGGTGGATCGGGCACGGACCCAGAGTCCGGAGTGCTTCGAGGTGCGCTTTTGTCCCATAACCTTTGTGTTTCTCAAATCCATACCCGGGATAGCGGACCGCCGCCTCCCGCATGATGCGGTCGCGGGTGACTTTGGCAAATATACTGGCGGTGGCAATCGAAAGACTCTTGGAATCCCCCTTCACGATCCCCGTGTGCGGATACGGAAAGTTCGGAACAGCCAATCCATCGATCAAGCACATCCCCGGAGTCACTCCCAGCGCCTTGACCGCCCGCGCCATCCCGAGATGGGTTGCCTTGAGAACATTCACCTCATCGACCTCGTCGGCCTCCACCAGGCTCACTGCCCACCGAATGTCCTGATTGTCGCAAAGCTCATCATACAAGGCCTCCCGCTTTTTCTCAGACAGCTTCTTGGAGTCATTAATGACCCTGTCTCTTATACACATCTGACGCTGCCGACGATCTACTCTGTGTAGA
>CAJXVQ010000536.1 GCA_913060685.1 uncultured Verrucomicrobiales bacterium | reverse complement strand
CTACACAGAGTAGATCGTCGGCAGCGTCAGATGTGTATAAGAGACAGGATCGGGGTCGTCCATACGTCGGAGGAAGGTCATGACGAGATGTGATCCATCCGGGCTGTCTTCCAGGGTCACCGTCATGGCATCGCTGGATAACCCTGCAACGAGTGGGTCCGTCCCAAGTGCGAACTCCACCATGTTGGAGATGGCATCTCCGTCGGGATCTGCGGAGTCACCCCAGAGGGTGGCTTCCAATCCCGGGTTTGCGAGTTCAGCGGCGGTGAAGTGGTCCGCCTGCCAGGCTTCGATCGGCGTGGGTGGCATGGTGTTCACGACATTGACCGTGATGGGCGCTGACCAAAAGGCCTCGTCATCCGCTTCGTCGTTTCCTTTGTATTGAATGGTATGGGTGCCGTCGGGAACAGAGGTGCTGTCCCACGTAATCGAGAAGGGAGGCGAGCTGTCTTTCTGTTCGGTGTAAACGTCATCAACGTAGAGCTTCACGCGGACAATATCGGGGGTGCCATTGGCTTCGATGTCGATTGCTCCGGCGACGGTTGAGTTGGGTGCGGGCGAGGAAATGGAGAGCGAGCCCGTTGTTAAGCCTGAGACGGTGAGATTTGTCGGAGAGCTGATGGCGGTTCCGTTGAGGTTATCAATGACGACGAGAGTGACGGTGTAGCTCCCATTGGCGGCGTAGGTATGGACGGGATTCTGAGTTGCGGAGCTGTTGCCGTCGCCAAAATTCCAAACCCAATGGGTGATGGTGCCATCACTATCGGTGCTGGTGTCGGTAAAAGTGACCTCGTTTGCGGTGCCAATCACGTGAGTGAAGGAGGACGTCGGGAGGAGGTTGTCGGGATTTGTCCCTGACCCGGGAACGAATTCGTAAGCCCCCATGTCGCTTGCGGTTCCGGCGCTGAAGGGATCGTCCTGAAATCGTGGAAGGCCGGCAATGTCGAGAGCATCGAGATCTGCCGGGAATGCGGAGTCGTCACCGGAGTCGATACAGAGTGATCCGTTGTTCAGGCGGAGTTCGTCATCGGCATTGCCCGGAATGCCGTCCGCACCATCCTGGTCGAAGAAGAGAGGATCGGAATTGATGTTGCCATTGCCGGGCGCAAGCAGCCCTTTGACGCAACTATGGTGGAGGTTGGGAGAGCCACTGAGCTGTTGGTCGAGCAGGGTGGCTTCGACTTCCGTGGAGGTGTTGGTGTAGAGAATGGAATTGCTGACGGTGAGGCTGGGATTGCCCAAGATTCCTCCAACGCTTCGAGCGGTATTGGCGTGGAAGGTGCAGTGGTCGATGAGTGCTGTTCCCGTGGTGGAGAAACCACCGGGTGCGTAGATCGCTCCGGCATAGCCGCCGTAGTCGTAGAAGCCCTGGCTTTGTCGAAAGGCCTCGTTCTTGACGAAGAGGCAATTCACAACCCGGGTATCACGTGCAATCCAGAGAGCCCCGCCAATGTGAGCGCTGTTACCACGAAAGGTGGAGTTGATGATGCGACTATTGAGAGAGAATATTAGCATCGCTCCACCGTAGGAATTGTAGGAGCCGTAGCTGAAGCGCCAATCGGCACGGTTGTTTTCAAAGAGGCAGCGGTTGATTTCGACCGGAGCTCGGGATTGGCAGTAGATGGCCCCGCCACTTGCGGAACCGATGCTGCTCGCTGAACGGTTGGCTAGGAAAGTCGTGTCTTGAACGGTGAGAGCGTAACTGGTGGCAAAGTTACTATTGTCCCCGGAATGGTAAATCGCCCCGCCGCGGCCACCGGAGGCATAGTTGTCTTCAAAGTGACAGCCGAGGATTCTGGTATGACTGGCGGTATTCAGGATGCCGGCGGCGTTCCCGGAGAGGTTGCCAATGATCTTGCAGTTTTCAACAAGGATATCGGCACAGTAGCTGATACCCATGCCGGAGCCACTGAAGGTGTTGCTGAATGATCCGCGAGTGATGGTGAATCCATCAATGGCTGCCGGGGTAATGAGGTTTCCGGCTCTCACGATTTGGTAGCTATTCTCCGACATGTGATACCAGCGGGCATTGACGCCGGTGCCTCCGCCATCGTCCCCGTTCATGTCACCGGAGAGGATGGTGGAATGCGCAACAGGATTGCGTTGATCACGAGCGGTTTCATTGCCTGCAAAGCCGCCATACCAGGAGACGCCACCCTGCATCTCGAAGCTGATATTTCGATCCCCACCGGAAGCAACGGGATGGTAGGTGCCTTCGGCGACCCAGATCTCATCACCAGGTTGCGCTGCCGCGATGGCGGGTTGAAGATCGGGAAAGGCATTGTCCCAATCGTCTCCGGAGCCATTGCCCGCGGCCCCTTTCTTGACGTGAATAATTTTATGGGAGCTTGGGATGGGCTCGTATTGGTAGGTCACGGTTAAGGTGACATTGACGAGCATGGAGCGAAGGAAGGTGCCTTCGGTGGGAGTCGACGAGAGATTCTCTAACAAGCTGTCATCACGGATTTCCAAATCAAGAGTGCTTGTCCCGGTGCCGATGAATTTAGAAAGTTGAGTGGCGGGAGCGACGGCGCTCATGGTGGCGGTTCCGCTCGCGCTGTCAGTGGTGGTGCCCGCACTTCCGGCGATGAAATCCGTCTCCCGGGCCGTGCCAATGGACTCGGCATGAAACGACCACGAGTCCGGCAGCCGGGTTTGCATCCAGAGGTAGGGGTGTGGAGTGTAACGAACATTCCCCGCCGTGCCGTTCGCGCTGTTTTGAAAGTGATAGGAGTTGCTCCAATCGCCACTGAGGGTGAACTCGACGCTTGTAAGTTGGCCACCCAGGGGGGGGAATTTGGGCACACTGGTATCGGCAGATTCACCGTAGAGTTCGGGATCATTTCCATCGATCTCCAAGGTGATCTGGCGCGTCTGGGTGAAGGTCGCACTCGATGCGAGCATCGTTGAAGTCAGGAAGAGAGTTAAGAAGTGAGTTTTCATTTCATTGGAGGTAAGGGTTGCTCACGGTCAAAAACGGAACGACTCGTCGACCCGGTGGGATTTTTGCGGTGATCTCCGCATCAGTCTCTTCCATCCGGGGCACCTGCTCCTTCGCGGCGTCACCACGTCGAAGGAAGAAGACCAAGCCTGCAGCGATGAGCGGAACAAGCAGGACGGATTTCTCCATATGTAATGGTTCCATATCGCACATGAGAAATTGATGAGAGACGAAGAATACTCTCGGGCAAAGGGTGACAGTCCGGGGTCATGAACTCGTGTTAGGCTGATTTTTGCGCATACACACCGTGTCGATCTGGATACACTTGATGCAATGTCGACTTTGGAAACAGAACGAGGTGAGAAACGGCAATTGCGGCGCGTGTTGGGATTCTGGGCGCTGGTCGCCTTCGGTGTCGGCGATATCCTCGGCGCGGGAATCTATGTCCTGATTGGCGAGATCGCCGGAATTGCCGGGCATGCCAGCTGGATCGCCTTCGGGGTCGCCCTGGTGGTTGCGGGCCTGACCGCCTTGTCTTATGCGGAGCTCGGCAGCCGGTTTCCGAAGAGTGGGGGAGAGGCTCATTTCTGTCAGCAGGGATTAGGCTCGCCCGGCCTTGCCCTGATGACCGGTTGGCTGGTCTTGTGTTCGGGAATTGTATCGATGGCAACGGTGTCCCGGGCCTTCGCGGGATACGCTCTGGACTTGTTCGAGATCTCGGCGCCGGTTGCTTTGATCGCGATGGCCGTGGCATTTCTGATGGGGACCGCAGTCATCAATGTGTGGGGAATTCGCCAAACCTCGAGGCTGAATATCATACTCACGATTGTCGAGGTCACCGGGCTCATCATTGTGCTGGTGGCGGGCGTGCTCTTTCTAGCAGGTCCCGGTGAGGCCACCTCGATTGAGGTGCCGGGCACCGCCGGAGCTGTTCAAGGAGTGGGTTGGAGTGCGATTTTCCAAGCGGGTGCGCTGGCGTTTTTTGCCTTCATCGGATTCGAGGATATGGTGAATGTCGCGGAAGAAGCGAAGGACCCGAAGCGTAATATGCCGCGGGCCATTCTCGTTGCCGTTGCGATCGCCGGGCTGGTTTACATGTTGGTAATCGCCGTCGCGACCCGGGTGGTGCCACCCCAGGAATTGAGTGCCAGCCAGGCGCCACTGCTGGAAGTGGTGACTCGTGCCGCGCCCCGTATTCCGGCGTGGCTCTTTGCCGCGATCGCCCTCTTTGCCGTCGGCAATACCGGCTTGCTCAATTTTGTGACCGCTTCCCGCCTTCTCTATGGTATGGCCGGTCAAAGGCTTGTTCCGGGATGGTTCGGAACGTTGCATGCGAAGTACGAGACTCCGCATCGTGCCACGGCAGCGGTGCTGGTGGTCGCCATCGTTCTCGCCGCGTCGGGAACGGTTTCCTTTCTTGCAGGGACGACCAGCGTGCTGATCCTGGCAGTGTTTTTCCTGGTCAACGTTTCGCTGCTTTCCGCCAAAACGTTTCGCCGTGATCATGTTCCGGAGCACGATGGCTTCAAGGTTCACGCACTGGTCCCGGTGATTGCCGCGATCACCTGCCTGGTGCTCGCCGCCTTCGTGCCAGGCGACTCGATGTTGCGTGCCTTGATTCTGGTCGGGATTGGTCTGGTTCTGATGGTGATCCGGGCCCGCAAGGAGCCTCAGCTGTGAGAGTGAAAAGGGAAGATCCGATAAGTTTTGCCTCTACCAGAGGTATGATCGCTCCTAGGAGTCTGTCGGACTGGCTGGCGAGTTGGTTTCGATTTTTTTTTCGGGGGCG
>CAJXVQ010000535.1 GCA_913060685.1 uncultured Verrucomicrobiales bacterium | reverse complement strand
AACTATTCCAGTTTTGAACGAAAAATTACCGTCCAGTTTTGATCAGACCCCGACACTCAAAAACCGGAATTCGAATCTCTTTCAGCTTTTCGCTGAAATGAGGCCCATTCTTGCTTCCTTGTGAGATCGGACTGATCACGATTTTCAGCAATTCTTCGTCAACCTTCCACTCCAGACCCGCCTCTGCACAGACCAGATCGAGAGCATCGGCGATACCGATATTTTTAGCCGAGAGACTGATCACCTTGCCATTCGGGTCAAAGGCATCCCCAGCGTCCAAAGCATCGGCGCCATCGTTATCCTTCACTGTTCGGGAGCTTCTCACCACGAATCCAATGCCTCGATTTCTTGGATCGTCCTCCTCCTCGAGTTCAATCGACCGCAAGCGCAAAAACTCAACCGTCTCTTCAACCGTGGCATTGTCCAAATTCATCTCCGGAAGGATCATCTCATTAAGCTTGCCCCTCACCATCTCCTGAAGAGAGGATTCCTTAATCTCCACTTCCCCATTCGGCTCCCCGGATCTTTCGGACAAGCCCGTTTCTGCATCCTCCCTGAAAGGTGCCCGGACCAGAAAAGCGATCATCAGGATCATCCCAAGAACTCCCAAAACAAAGAGCGGCAAAAACTTTCGGAGCATCTCAAAATCATCTTCGCTGCCCCCCTCTATTCAAGCATCAAAAGATCCCCAATTATGCCATTGAAGGATTGTCGAGAATTCAGCAACTTCCGTGCGAAGAGACTTACCTCAAGATGACAAGAATACCACTCACCCTCTGCTCCGCTCTCGGGCTTTTCAGCTCCTCCCCATCCTTTGCCGGTTCCGCATCGGCGGGCGAATTCCTCAAATCACTGCCGATTTCGCCTGCTCCCGGATCTCCCTGGGAAGTCACGGGCGCGGCCAGTCTCGGGCTGGCCAAAGGAAACGCCGACAACCTGACTTACTCGTTTCAGCTTCTCGCTACTTACGAAAAAAACGACAACGAAGGACTCTTGGGAGCCGACCTTTTCTACTCGGAAGACAATGGCGTCGCCACCACCAACAGCTTCCGCCTCTTCGGCCAATACAACCATCTCCTGAACGATCGCTTCTTCGTCGGATCTTTCGGCAGCTTCCTCACCGATGACATTGCCGATCTTGACTACCGCTTCGATGCCGGACTCACGCTGGGCTACTATCTTATTAAAAATGACACCACCAAGCTCTCCTTCGAAGCCGGCCCCGGCTACACTTGGGAAGAACAAGGGAGCATAAGTGACGACTATTTTTCACTTCGCTTTGCCCAACGCTTTGAACATAGCCTCAGCGAAAGGTCGAAAATCTGGCAATCGGTCACGATCACTCCGGAAGCCAATGACTTCGACAATATCCTGGTAATCGCCGAAGCTGGTATTGACATCCTCCTCACCGAGGAATGGTCCTTACGCAACACCCTTCGTTATCAATTCGATAACACTCCGGCAACCGGACAAGGTGAAGATGATCTCCTCTTACTGACCGGTCTTTCCTATGCGCTGGGCGGAATTCCCGAGGCCGATGACCCAGGGCGTAAGACCTTGAAGCCTCAAGGGAGCGAACCCGAGGCCATTCAAATGGGTTGGTCCACCACCGCCGGCCTCGCTCTTTCCCTTGCCAGTGGAAACTCAGACAACCTCTTCCTTGGACTCACCTTCGATAGCGCCTACCGTCAAAAGGCCCACGAAACCTTCCTCGCCGCCAATTACGGCTTCAGCCAAAATGATGGTGACACCAGTGCCGACTCCCTCCGCGCCAGTGCCCAGCACAACCGATTCATCGGGGACAAATTCTTCATCGGAGCCGGATTGGGATACTTCCGCGACGATATTGCGGATGTCGGCTATCGGATCACGCCAACCACCTCGGCTGGATATTACTTGATCAAAAATGATGAAACCACTCTCAGCCTCGAGGCCGGGCCCAGCTACACTTTCGAGGAAGTTGGAGGCGTCTCCGATGACTTCTTCTCCATCACCGCTGCCCAAAAATTCACTTGGGAATTGAGTGATCGCATGACATTCAACCAAAACCTCGGAGTCATTCTGGACCCTTCTGACAGCGATAACTATATCTTCACCGCCAACGTCTATCTCGATACCGACATCACCGCGAATATCGCTTGGCGCGTCGCCGCATCCTGGACCTCGGACAACACCCCCGCTCCCGGTCGCAAAAAAGATGATTCGACCCTCACCACCGGCCTTGCCGTGAAGTTCTAGAAAATGGCTTTGTCACAACTCCGGGAACAATGGCTCGCCCTCTGTGCGAAAATCGGGGTTGATGGCGAAGCCGAGTGGCAGTCACTCTCCACCGCCTACACGTCGTCTGGCCTCGCCTATCACAATTTGGACCACATTGCGGACTGTCTTCTCAAGTTCCAGGCACGCAAAACGGAAGCAGCCGATCCAATCGCGGTCGAATTGGCCATCTGGTTTCACGATGCGATCTATGACCCGCGCGCCGCAGACAATGAAGAAAAGAGCGCTCATCTCGCCGCGAATTTCCTAAAAAAGACACCTTACTGTGGCCTTGTCCCTGATCTCATCATCGCCACGAAGCACATAGGGGAGATCTCCTCGCCGGATGCCGCGCTTCTCTGTGATATCGACCTCAGTATTCTCGCAAGTCCCATTCCGCTTTACCAAAAGTATTCCGCAGCCATTCGGGAGGAGTATTCATGGGTCCCTTCGTCCGACTACCGCCGGGGTCGCACCAAGGTGTTGAAGAATTTTCTCAATCGGGAATTCATCTACGCCCTCAAAGCATCCCGTATCGACGACGAACCTTGGGCGCGAAACAACCTGGCCCGCGAAATCCAAGAATTGGCCGCAGAGAAGTAAAAACTGAAAACTTGAAACTTCAAAGTTCCCCCTCCAGACTCCTGCAAAAGCCTACGCCATGGAAAAAATCACTTCTCAGATCAAAGACTTCATCCAGTATATCGCCCTTCAGTTCATCAGCGACCCAAAACTCGCCGAACTCCGCATCGGCAATTCTGGCGATAATAAAGTCAACTTCCGCCTCGTCCTCAGCCAACCCGATGTCGCAACTTTGATCGGGCGCCAAGGCTTCACCGCCTCCACCATCCGTAGTCTCGTGAAAGCTGCCGCCGAGCGCGAAGGGGTCCAGGTCAATCTCCGCATCCACTCTCACGAGGAAGAGCGGCAATATACCGCCGCCATCGAAGCCAAGGCCATGGAATAAAAGGGAAGCAATAGGATTTCAATCTCAAGACCGCGAAGCATCCGCTCACGCGGTTTTTTTCGTCTAAGACAAGCCTTCTCAAAATCGTTCCAACCGACCCGTCGTCTTATGCAACGAATCATTCTTTTTCTGATCCCTCTTCCCCTCGTTGCACAGGAACTTCTTCCCGAGATCGTCGTCACCGCCAACCGCACTATCGAAGAAAAGAAAGAAGTCCCCTACACCACCGAAATCCTCACCGCGGAAGACCTCCTCGAAAACGCCACCCGCACCCTCCCCCAGGCTTTTCTCAACACCCCCGGTGTCCTCGTCCAACAAACGACACCCGGCCACGGTTCCCCATACATCCGTGGATTCACCGGCCGTCAAAACCTCCTTCTCCAGGATGGCATCCGCCTCAATAACTCCACGTGGCGCGGCGGTCCCGTGCAATACTGGAACACCCTCGACGCCCAAGCCATCGACCGGATCGAGCTCATCAAGTCCCAGGGCTCCGTTCTTTACGGCTCCGATGCCATCGGCGGCACCGTCAACACCCTTTCCAAATCATCCGGCTTCCGCGACGAGGACCGTTTTTTCTCCAGCGGCGCGGCCTACTATCGCTTCGACACCAATTCCGAATCCCACCTCGGCCGCCTCGAACAACGCCTCGGCGTCGGCGACCATTGGGGACTCATGCTCGGCGTCTCCGCCTCCGACATCGGGGACATTCACGACTCCGCCCTCGGCACCATGCGCGGCACCGGCTACTCCCAACTCTCTTACGACCTCAAGTTTGAATACGCCTTCTCGGAAACCCGCACCCTGACCTTCGCTCACTCCTTCCTCGATCAGGACGATATCAGCCGCTGGCACAATACCATCAACAACCCCGGCTGGACTCACGGTCGCTCATACACCACTCCGGGCACCGATCTCCAGCGCGATTACGATCAGGAACGCTCCCTCACTTACCTCCGACTCGAGGACATTGACCCGACTCTCTCCTGGATCGACAAATGGCAGGCCACCGCCTCCTTCCAAAAAAACGAGGACTTGGAATTTCGGGTCCGCGGATCAGGCCGCTCCGACTCCCGCATTCTCGACGTCGACACCTACGGTGCCACCTTCCAGGCGGAATCAGGACACATTGTCTGGGGAGCTGACTACTATCACGACGAAGTCGATACCGAGGGCTTCCGCAACGGAGCCGACCGCCCTTCCAATCGCCCTGTCGCCGACGACTCCTCCTACGATTCCCTCGGATTCTTTGCCAGCTACACGGGCCAAATCGGACCGCGTTTCTCCTACGATGCCGGAGCGCGCTACACCTCTATCGATGCTCGGTGGGACGGTTACCGCCCCTCCGGAGCCACCTCCGACCAATCCGGCGAAGGTTCCTGGGACAACTTTTCCCTCTCCCTCCGCGGCCAATACGAACTCGATGATTGCTGGAACATTTTCGGTGGAGCCTCCCAAGCCTGTCTCTTATACACATCTCCGAGCCCACGAGACCGAGGCTGATCTCG
>CAJXVQ010000534.1 GCA_913060685.1 uncultured Verrucomicrobiales bacterium | reverse complement strand
ATCTACACAGAGTAGATCGTCGGCAGCGTCAGATGTGTATAAGAGACAGTCCTTCTACGATACACTTCATAAGATACGCCAGGAATCCGTGAAGCTCTGCGCCGGCATGAGCCGGACCCGTGAGGCAGCCACCGCGAAAGACTCCGGTTTTCATCCCAAAATACTTTCCGTATTCCTGAACCATGACATCGGCAGCGACCTTGCTTGCGCCAAATAAGGAGTGCTTGCATTGGTCAATCGACATGGATTCATCGATTCCAATGTGAAACGGGTGTGATTCCTCAATTTCCCAGCGCTCTTCCAGTTCGATCAGGGGCAGGCGATTGGGAGTGTCTCCATAGACCTTGTTTGTGCTGGTGAAGATGAAGACCGCTTCGGGACAAACCTGGCGGGTCGCTTCGAGAAGATTCAACGTCCCGGTGGCATTCACGCCAAAGTCCGTAAAGGGCTCCTTGGCCGCCCAATCGTGGGATGGCTGGGCCGCAGTATGAACGATGAGCGAAATATCAGATCCAAACTCTTCAAAAACCGCTTTCACGGCCTCAAAGTCGCGGATATCCACCTTACGCGGGTGATAGTTCGGGAGCTTTTCCTGAAGCTCGGAGTTCGTGGCATCCGTGGAAGCTTCCTCTCCAAAAAAGTAAGCCCGGAGATCGTTGTCAATTCCAACAACTGTAAATCCAGCTTCGTGAAGAGCCTTGGTCGACTCTGATCCAATAAGTCCGGCTGAACCGGTAACGACAGCGATTTTCATAATTCTATAGGTAGGGTCTGAATGGAAAGGTGACTACTCTCGCGAGAAAGAAACCTTATGTCCGTGTTTGCGAAGCAAGGCATGCTGGCGCGCGACTTCCACGTCGTGAGCGACCATCTCGGCGCACATCTCCTCCACCGTAATTTCGGGAACCCATCCAAGCTTTTCCTTCGCTTTGGACGGATCACCCAAAAGAGTCTCAACCTCCGCTGGTCGGAAGTAACGGGGGTCCACCCGGACAATGACGTCACCAACCTTCGTCGCAGGTGCTTTTGTAAGATCAACTGCTGAAACCGTGGCGATCTCGTCGATCCCTTTTCCGGAAAACTCCAGCTCAATGCCAGCTTCCCTGGCACTGAGTGTGACGAATTCCCGCACTGAAATCTGCTTGCCGGTCGCAATCACAAAATCATCCGCAACCTCCTGCTGAAGCATCATCCACTGCATCCGCACGTAGTCTTTGGCGTGTCCCCAATCACGCAAGGCATCCATGTTTCCAAGGTAGAGGCATTTCTCCAGCCCTTGTGAAATATTTGCGAAGGCACGCGTGATCTTACGCGTCACGAAGGTCTCGCCACGTCGGGGAGACTCATGGTTGAAAAGGATTCCGTTGCAGGCATACATCCCGTAGGATTCCCGGTAATTCACGGTGATCCAATAAGCATACATCTTCGCGGCTGCGTAGGGCGAACGGGGATAGAACGGAGTTGTTTCTTTTTGAGGGACTTCCTGGACAAGACCGTAGAGCTCCGAGGTCGAGGCCTGGTAGAAGCGGGTCTTTTTCTCAAAGCCCAAAAAGCGGATCGCCTCCAGGAGTCGCAGAGTTCCGATCCCATCGACATCAGCGGTATACTCAGGGGATTCAAACGAGACCGCCACATGTGATTGCGCTCCGAGATTGTAGACTTCATCCGGCTGCACTTCGCTGATGATCCGGGTAAGATTGGAAGTATCGGTGAGATCCCCGTAATGCAGCTTGAAGCGTGCGGCCTCAACGTGAGGATCTTCATAGATGTGGTCAACACGCTCGGTATTGAATGAAGAGGCACGGCGCTTGATTCCGTGAACTTCGTAGCCTTTTTCCAAAAGGAGTTCGGCAAGGTAGGAACCATCCTGTCCGGTGATTCCAGTGATAAGAGCTTTTTTCATAGAATTAAGGTAAAATTAGAGTCGGGCCGTGCCCTCATCGAGGGTCGCAAGGAAGTCCTGATAAGCACCCGCCAAACCTTCATCAAACGGGATACTGGCAGACCAGCCGGCCTCTTTAAGGAGATCCACGTTGAGAAGTTTCCGCGGAGTTCCATCGGGCTTTGAAGGATCGGTTTCGATTTCACCTTCAAAGCCAACCGTTTTAGCGACGAGTTCCGCCAAACCAAGAATCGTCACGTCTTCGCCCACTCCCAGATTCACCCAATCCGGTGGATTTTCGTGATCGAGAAGGTGGAAACAAGCGGCGGCCAGGTCGTCAACATGGAGGAACTCGCGGCGGGGCGTGCCGCTTCCCCAGATCGTCACAGCCGCATCGCCACGCTCCTTTGCTTCATGAAAACGCCGGATCAACGCCGGGATCACGTGCGAGTTCTCAGGGTGATAATTGTCACCCGGACCGTAGAGATTCGTCGGCATGGCGGAGTGATACATCAGGCCATACTGGGCACGGTAGTGCTGGCACATCTTGAGTCCGGCAATCTTGGCGATCGCATAGGCCTCATTGGTCGGCTCCAGCGGACTGGTTAAAAGGCAATCTTCCGGCATCGGTTGGGGTGCCATCTTGGGGTAAATACACGAACTCCCCAGAAAAAGAACCCGCCCCACGCCTGCCTGCCGGGAACCTTCAATCAGATTCGTCGCAATCGCCAGATTCTCGTAGATGAACTCGGCGGGATAGGTCGAATTCGCATGAATCCCACCCACTTTCGCGGCTGCGATGATCACCTGGTCGGGCTTGTTTTCCTCAAGCCATGCATGACAAGCGCCCTGATCAAGAAGATCGAGCTCAGCCCGCGTCGCCGTGAGAACCTCAAAACCACCGCGCTTGGCAGCTTCCCGAACAAGGGCTGATCCAACCATACCACGATGGCCTGCAATGAAAATTTTCATCATGAGAAGCTACTTTCGATGCCACAAATCCCTTGCCTGACCAAGGTTTGACCTTCGGAAGACGCTACCGCCATTGGTCGCACGCTCTGAAAATGAAGCGAAACCGATTGGATAATTAGAGCTGCCAGATGCGAAGCACCATTCGCGCCGACTCCTGATAGACACATAGAATTCTGTTTTGTTCAATTCAAAATGAACTAAATTGCCGCTCCCTTTTCCTCTCCGCGCCAACCCTCGGGAATCTCAGGATTTGCGAGGATGAGCGAAAACAGGCTGACCTCCACCGCTTGTTGCTCACCCAGGAATTCCAACAATAAACTCACTCTCTCCGTGCCAGGCCGCACCTCCACGACCTGCCCTTCCATCCCCTTGAAGGGTCCTTCGGCAATCTCCACGTCATCGCCCACATCCACCTTCCAATTGACCACGATTTCATCGTCACCCGATTCCACCTTAGCCACCTCCACCTTCAGCTTTTCCACAAATTCCTCAGGAACTTCCGGCACCTTGTCACCAAAACTAATCATGCGACTGACCCCGGCGGAATAAGTCACGATCCGCCCCATTTCAGGGAGCGAAAATTTCGCCAGCAAATAGCCCGGGAACAGCGGTTCGATCCACCAGACCCGACCCCGACGTGTCGTTTTCTGATACTTCAGACGCGGCAAAAAAACTTCCACCCCCTCCAAGCGTCGGAGATTCATCGCCGCCAAGCGCTCGCGTTTCAACTGCGTGCGCAGGACATACCAAGCTCGATCATCAGTCATAGTCTAGCGTCCTAAAAATTTCTGGATGAAGGGTAGGACCACTCGTGCCCGTTTCGTCCAACCACCCAATCGCTCCAATCTCCCCGTGTAAAAATCCGATTTCGCATCCCCGGGCATCTCTTTCACCATCATTTTTAATTTCTGCAATTTTTCCTCTCCGCTCTCCAAATGCGGCCGAACCTGTTCCTTGATAAATCCCCCGGCAAGTTGTTTCAGCTCAACATCCGGTTCGTAGTAAACCCGTCGGCCGGCCGCCCCTTTCACCTCCCTCACCGCACCCAGTTCCCGCAGGGACCGAAGGCCCTGGCTCACCGAGCCCTTGCTAATGCAAAGCCGCTCCACCAAATCATCCAGCGAAAGAGCCTCCTGTGACACGTAAAGTAACCCGTAAATCTCCCCGATCGACTTCGGAAGTCCCAAAAGCTTCACCCCATCACAGAACAATTCGATGACCCGAGCCTCAAACTCGCTCAAATCTTTGATGGACTCGGCCTCCGCGGACATGCCGAAGAAATACACCAAGCCCGTCAGAGTTCAATTCAAAATGAATTATCTCCCACTTCCGGGAATTTTTGGCTTCAACTCCTTCCCCGCCCCATCAACCGGATACTGTGCTCCGTGCTTCTCCAGCTGGTCGATCATGTCACCCATCATCTTCTTCAAGAGGTCCGACTTTACCGCGGCCAAATTGCGCTCCTCGAAGGGATCGTTGGCCAAAGAGAACAGCTGGTAATTCCCTCCACCAAACTGCACCCGGTTCCCTGTCGATTTAGTCTCGGGAAGGGCATGATAAATCACCTTCCAGTCGCCATCCCGCCATGTCGTGAAGTAGTTGCTCCGGTGCGGACCGTGGGGGTAATGCATCAAGAACTGCTCCTTTCGCGACTCATCCTTTTTTCCCGTCAGCAGCTTCTGCAACGGCACCCCATCCACGATGTGCCCCTTTGGACTTTCCAAGCCAGCCACCTTCAGCACCGTCGGGAAAATATCCTGCACTGCTGCCACCTGTGGCTGAATCTCCCCCGCCGGAATCCCCAGCGCCTTTTGCGCCAAATGCTCCTCGTTCCGCCTGTCTCTTATACACATCTCCGAGCCCACGAGACCGAGGCTGATC
>CAJXVQ010000533.1 GCA_913060685.1 uncultured Verrucomicrobiales bacterium | reverse complement strand
TACACAGAGTAGATCGTCGGCAGCGTCAGATGTGTATAAGAGACAGGACTATGACAACGACGGGGACCTCGACCTCTTTGTATCGAACATGTATTCCAAGGCTGGCAACCGCATCGTTCCGGCCTTCGAGAACACCGATCCTCGCATCCTGGTGGCGGCCCGGGGGAACTTCCTCTACCGCAACGACGGGGGGGTGTTCCGGCTCGTGAACGAGGCGGACGCGCCGGAGACCAAAGTGGGCTGGGCCTTCGGCGGCCAGTTCGCTGATTTCAACAACGACGGATGGCTGGATCTTTACGTGCCGAGTGGCCTCTACACCGCGCCCAAGGAGGTGGCGACCGAGGTGGACTTGTGAGCATGCTTCTGGAGCACGGTCGTGCTCAAGGATCAGGGACAGAGCCGCGAGTTCCGCAATTCCAGACATTGGAAGTCTCCGCTGCTGGATTTCAGGATGCGGGTACGGGAAGGTTCGGCCTCCAAGAGCAATTCGTTCAGTGGAAACGAGCGCAACCGGCTCGTGATGGGAGGGAAGGACGGATTCGTGGGGCGTAGCCTGGTGAGCGGTGTGGATTGTAAGGAGGACGCCCGGTCATACGCGCTGTTGGACTTCGACCAGGACGGCTGGGTCGACATCGCCCTCGCCAGCTGCAACGGTCCGCGGCTGCGCTTCTTCCGGAACCGCTTCGGGGAGCTCGGCGGAACGGGACGGGTGGTGGAGGTGATCCTGCGCGGAAGCCATACCGGATCGGCCCCCTCGACCGGGCAGAGCAATCGTGACGGAGTGGGGGCCGTTCTGACGGCGGTGACGGACCGCCGGACGCGGGCCTTCCGGAAGTCGATCGGGGAAGGCTTGGCGGCCCAAAACTCGGAGCGGATCCGAGTCACGCTCGCCGAGGGGGAGAAGCTAAAGGAATTCGTAGTGCGATGGCCGTCTGGAAAGGTGTCCAAGTTGAACCCGGTCCCCGGGGAATCATTGGTGCGCATCAGCGAGTAGGTGAAACAGGCGCAGCGTTCACCCATCCAAAATCCCGCGATGACAGTAAAAAAGGGCCATCTCGACGAAATACCAATACTGGATGGGAATAATTTTCATTGATCGAATGAAAAGTAAATTCGGGGCTCCGCGAGAGCTGAAAAAATCGAGTGGTGAACCGATTTTCTAGTGCGTAAAACCAGAAAAGTGCCGCTAGTTCTCGGGAGCGTTGAGAAAAGGAATCTTGCACACCAAATCCCGCTAAAATCCAAACGGGACGGGTGATCAATCCGGACAAGCGCCCCTGATAGATACTTGCCTGGGGAGCATCCAGGATCCGTCGGGGCCGCACGATGCGCCATCCCCGGCGACCTTCTCTCCGCGCCTCCGGTAAATTCAGAAATCGGCGAATATCCTGATGCCGGTGCCTCTATGCCGGACACCCCGAAAAGCCCTACAGACCCTTCCATACTTGCTCGAATTGATCACCCGGCAAATTCTGCCGTTAAATTAATTGTCCTTGCCGACCCGCGCGTCTCGGAGAAAGGTCGACCGGTAACAAGGTAAATTATGAAAATCATAGGAAAAACGATGTCACTCGCGCTTGTCGCGGCAACAAGCCTCGCCCTCACAGCAGTATCGACCGGCGCGACCCTGATCCCGAACCTTAGTATTCACGACTCCACGACCGTAGGCTTAAACGGACAGATGTCTCCGCAAAATGCCATCGATGGTAATGGCTTGCCAGATGGTGTGCCTTCACTCACCGGATCACACGGACAAAGTTTTGATACGAACTGGTGGACCGGGTGGGACGGTGCTGTCACCGATTGGCAGCTCACGGTGGACTTGGCTGACAGTTATGATCTTGAAGTGATTCAGGTATGGAACTACCGCGAGGGCTGTTGTTCCGGTCGGGGGCTGAGCAATGTAGAGATCTACGTCTCACCTGATGATGATGTGACCAATCTTGTCAAACTCACCACAAATGGTTTAGGCATCCATGACGACGGTGGCGGCTTCCTGTTTCCACAAGCATCAAATGATGAGGAATACCTTGGTTTCAACCTCGATTTATCCGGTGTCACCAATCCGGCCTTGTTGAGCAATGCCCGCTTGGTCCGTATCGATGGTGGCTCATCTCTCCACGGCGGCGGCGAAATTCATGCCGGCTTGGCTGAAATCCAGTTCGGCAGCCGCGCTGTCCCTGAACCTGCCAGTGCGACCCTCGGGCTCCTTGGCATAGTCGGCTTGATGATGCGTCGTCGTCGCAACGCGTGATCAACGTATTGAACAATCATTTCATCTGTTTTCAAAATCGCTCGTTGAAAGACGAACGGTTTTTTTTGCCCCAGAAAAATGGAAACTATGAACTTGTAAATGCTGCAAATTTCGAAAAAACAAAAGAGCAAATTAGATATTAATACGCCAACGACATGAACCTCCACTCCAACGAACACTTCCTCATATGAAACTCAACTCCCTTCTCTTCTCCGCCCTGTTACTGACAGCAACTGCCGCCAACGCAGAATTGATCACAGGCACCACGATTGAAAGCGCCTCGGTAGGCTTAAACGGAGAAATGTCGCCGGAAAATGCCATCAGTGGTCTCGGGTTACCAGGTGATGTGCCTGCACTCACCGGGTCACACATACAACAATTTAATACGAACTGGTGGAGTGGGTGGAGCGGTGAAATTACCGAATGGCAGCTCACGGTGGACTTGGAGGACAATTATGAACTCGATTTGATCCACATATGGAACTACCGCGAGGGTTGTTGTTCCGGTCGCGGGCTGAAAGAAGTCGAAATCTACGTCTCACTTGATGAAGATGAGGCCAATCTTGTCAAACTCGTCACAGATGGGACAGGCATGCATGACAACGAATCCGGAGGTTTTCTGTTTCCCCAAGCATCAACTGAGGAAGAATACCTTGGTTTCGACCTCGATTTGTCAGGTGTCACCAACTCCTCCTTATTAACCAATGCCCGCTTGATTCGCCTCGATGGCGGCACATCTCTCCACGGCGGCGGCGAAGTTCATGGCGGCTTGGCTGAAATCCAGTTCTCCGGTATCCCCCCGTCAGGAGCGCCACTTACCATCACCAACATCGAGCAAATCGAAGGCGGAAACAGCCTGACTTGGAATTCCCGCGAAGGAGCCAGCTATCGCCTCGAATATTCACTCGATTTGGAGGGATGGATCGAAATCACCGACGACACCCCTGCAGATTCGGAGACCACGGTTTTCGAACACAATTTCTCACCGGATTTTGAAGAGCTCGTTGACGAAACCAAACTCTTCTACCGGGTCATCGAAAACGATTAGATCTCGGCGAATGAGCCTAAAGCTGGGGGGTGTTTGGCACTCCCCAGACACAGGTCACCGTAAGAAAAATTGAGAGAAGCCTTCCAACTGGAAGGCTTCTTTTTTTTCCTCATTCCAATTCGAGAGCGAGAGCCCCACCATTCGTCAAGTTCCACGCAAATCAGTTGATACCAACTCCGCATCACCAGCTCCCCCGTTTTCGCATCCAGCGCCGACAAGCCTACTTTGTTCCTGAGGGGAGAGACGAAACACTGCCCATCCAGCACCACCGCTAACTGAAAAAAATGACCTATTCCCCCGTATCTATATCAGATAAAGCTCACCTCGATTTTGGTTCTTCACACCAAATCCCTCTCCCTCCCATGCTCCGCCGCCTCTTCCTCACTCTCCTCTCCTCGATCACCACCGCAGGAGCCGAAATCTCTTTTAATCAGGACATCCGCCCCATCCTTTCTTCCAAATGCATCGTATGCCACGGTCCGGACGACGGCGTCGATGCCAAGGGCAAAGCCAACCGAAAGGCCGGGCTCCGCCTCGATACCCCGGAAGGTGCCTATGCCGGGAAAAAAGGGATCACCGCCATCGTCCCCGGTTCCCTCACCGACTCCGAAGCCTGGATCCGTATCAGCGACGCTGACGACCCCATGCCACCCCGCGATGGTCACGCCAAGCCTCTCACTTCCGGCGAAAAGGAACTCCTCAAACAATGGATCGAGCAAGGTGCCGAATACGAAGACTTCTGGGCCTTCGTCCCCGTCAAAAAACAAAACCCTCCCGCTGTCAAAAACACGAACTGGCCCAAATCCGACATCGACCAATTCACCCTCGCCAGGATCGAGGCCAAAGGCAAACAACCCAAATCCCCCGCTGACAAACGCACCCTCATCCGCCGCCTTTCCCTCGACCTCACCGGCCTGCCACCCACTCTCGCGGAAATCAAAACCTTCCTCGAAGACTCCTCACCCGAGGCCTACCAAAACCTCGTCGACCGCCTCACCGCCAAGCCCGCCTACGGCGAACACATGGCGAAATACTGGCTCGACCTCGTCCGCGTCGCCGACACCAACGGCAACCACCACGACCACTTCCGCGACCACTCCCCCTACCGCGACTGGGTCATCCAAGCCTTCAACAAAAACCTCCCCTACGACGAATTTACCAAATACCAAATCGCGGGCGACCTCTACGAAAAACCGACTGAGGAACAGCTCATCGCCTCCGGCTTCAACCGCCTCCACCTCATCATCGACCGCGGCACCGCCCTTCCCGACGAATCCCACTTCAAAAATGTCGTCGACCGCGTCTCCGCCGTCGGAACCGCCTTCATGGGCCTCACCCTCGGCTGCGCCGTCTGCCACGACCACAAATACGATCCCATCACCCAGAAGGCTGTCTCTTATACACATCTCCGAGCCCACGAGACCGAGGCTGATCT
>CAJXVQ010000532.1 GCA_913060685.1 uncultured Verrucomicrobiales bacterium | reverse complement strand
AGATCAGCCTCGGTCTCGTGGGCTCGGAGATGTGTATAAGAGACAGGTCTTACATGACATCCGGAATTTGGAATGATCCCTGGAGTGCCTTTTTCGCCTACTCCAATGGAGTCACCCGCACTCGCGGCGTTTCTTTGCGGACGGAAATTGGGGTGGCGGACGACGGTGTCACCAGTCTTGAGGATACCGACTATCCCGACGGTTTGATGGCGGATGAAGCGGTCCGGAAGCTGCGCGAGTTCAAGGGAAACGATGAGCAATTCTTCTTCGGGCTTGGGTTTATCAAACCGCACCTGCCATTCGCGGCCCCCAAGAAATACTGGGACCTCTATGATCGCGATGCCATCGAGGTTCCCGTGCAAACTCTTCCCTCCGGAGTGAACACGGGGCTGACCTCGTCAGGTAATGGTGAATTTATCGGCAACTATGGTGGCACCAACACCATCGACGAAGCGGAGGCGAAACTCTCGATCCACGGTTACTATGCTTGTGTCAGCTACGTTGATGCCCAGATTGGCAAGGTTCTCGATGAACTCGATGCTCTGAATCTCACCGAGGAAACGATTGTCGTGTTGTGGGGCGACCACGGCTGGCACCTGGGTGAGCACACCGTGTGGGGCAAGCACACTACGCTTGAAGAATCATTAAGGAGCGCACTCATCGTGCGGACTCCGTACCAAGCCCGTCGTGGGATTGCGACCGACTGTCTTGCTGAGAGCATCGACATTTACCCGACGCTCTGTGAACTCTGCGGCATCCCGGTTCCTGATTCGGTTGAGGGACAAAGTTTCGCTCCTGCGCTTGCAGACCCGACCGCCATTCCCAAGGATTTCGCTCTCGGTCTGTG
This sequence comes from uncultured Verrucomicrobiales bacterium, assembly GCA_913060685.1. Lineage (GTDB taxonomy): Bacteria > Verrucomicrobiota > Verrucomicrobiia > Verrucomicrobiales > Akkermansiaceae > SW10. Next base: position 3,914 of record CAJXVQ010000532.1, on the reverse strand, counting down.
GCGGAAAAGCAGCACCGATGGTTACTCCATCCGGACCGACCGCTATCGTCTCGTCCGCTGGGGAAACAACGCGGTGAGTCCGACTCAAATAGATCTCTTCGACTACCAAACCGATCCGCAGGGAAAGCAAAATGTCGCAGCGTCCAACCCGGACGTTGTCACCGATCTTCTTAATCGGATCTCAGAACAATAGGTGATGAAGCTTGTTGTGGGCTTTGTGATGGAGCTAATCCGAAATTACTGGTTCTCGATGCGGTAGACGTGGGTCTTTGTGCGGAGGTAGATGGCTTTGCCATCGAGAGCGGGGGAGGCCATGCAGCCTTCTTCGAGTTGGTTGGTGGCGACGATCTCGAGTTCGGGGCCGGGTTTGACGACGAAGGTTTTGCCCTTTTCGTCGGCGAAGTAGAGGTGTCCGTCGGCGTGGACGGCGGAGGCAGAGAAGGCGGTTTTCAACGCGGTGTATTTTTCGATGTCGCCTTTGTCGACGTCGAGGCGGCTAAGGATTCCGGATTCGGAAGTGAAGTAGGCGTGGCGACCGAGGATGACGGGCGAGCAGCGGGCGGGGATGCGTTTGAAGATGTCCCATTCGATGTGGGTTTTAGTGACGTCGCCGGAGAGTTTGTCATCGAGGCGGAGTCTTAGGAGGTGGGCCTTGCCGAGGCCGGTGTTGATGAGGGCGAGTTCGTTGTCGATGAAGACGGGGGCGACGGCGTTGGAAAAGCCTTTGTAGGTGATCTTCCAAAGTTCTTTTCCGGTATCGGGGTCGTAGCCGTAGCAGGCTTTGGCACCGGGGGAAACGAGTTGAAGTTTCCCACCGATGGTGACGAAGTTCGGGGTGGTGTAGGCTTTGCGGTAGTCACCGTCGCCCCGGATTTTGCCATCGGCTTCGATATCGCCGTAGTCGGTGGTGCGGTCGGTTTTCCAAACGTTCTTGCCGGTCTTGCGGTCGAGGGCGACGAGGTATTGCACGTCGACGCCGTCCATGGAGAGGATGACGAGGTTTTTGTGGAGGACGACGGAGGAGCCGGGGCCGCGGAAGTGTTGGCAGGGGAGATCACGTCGTTCCCAGACTTTTTTGCCGGTTTTGCGGTCGAGGGCGGCGGTGCCGTAGCTGCCGAAGTGAATGTAGACGTGGTCGGCATCGATGGCGGGTGAGCACGAGCCGTAGCCATTAACCTGGTTGCTGAGAGGCTCGGGGGCGGCGTTTTCGAAGAGAAGGAGGTCGTGGATCTTTTTGCCGGTGGCTTTGTCGAGACAGACCGCGAACATCTTCTTTCCGTCGGGGGTGGCATTGGTGACCCAGACTTGGTCGCCCATCACGACGGGGGTCGACCAGGCGCGACCGGTGACGGGGGTCTTCCAGGTGATGTTCTTGGTTTCGCTCCATTCGGTGGGGAAGCCGTGGGCTTTGCCGTCCGCGCGTTGGGGATAGATGCCATCATTATCAGGCCCCCGGAATGCGGGCCAATCGGCGAGCGCGGGCGTAATGAGGATGAGTGAGAGAAGGAGGCGGGAGAACATGATGAGGGAGTTTGTCAGTTGGGGAAGGGGCATCAAGAGGGAAGTTTGGGCTTGAAGCGCACGAGTCGCTGTCGGGTCGGAATCGAAGGCCCCCATGGTGTTACCCCTTCATGGGTAGGGGGATTTTGCGAATCCTGAGAATCGAGCTGGAATTTCTCTCAAATATCTAATATTCAGTAGTTAATAGATGATGTTTACACACAAATACTTCATAATCTCTGCATTGGTAGCTCCCTTGGCTCTTTGTGGCTCCGCTAGCGCTGTCGTTCTTGCCTCGACAAGCTTCGATGGAAGGACGCTCGACCCCTCCAATACTGCAAATGACCTTGGTTGGGTCACAAATGGCTTGGATGATCCGGGGAGCATGTCTGCCTTGAATGCAGGTGGTAACCCCCAAGCGATTTTCAATGGAGGGGACACACCAAATCTGTTCACTCCTGGAATCAATACCGGAAATGGAAATACTTTCTGGACGACTTCGGTGAATCTCACCGTCGCTGGTGGCGGCACCGTCGAAGTGACCGACGTGACTTTTGACTCCTGGTCAATTAATGGCGGGCAGACCCAAAACGTTAACAGGAGGTCTGATTTTACGCTGACGATCCGCGACCCGTCGAACGAGGTCGTAGGAGAAGCCAATCTTGTGGACGTGCTTTCCGGAACAGGAGTCGGCGTGCCGAATGTCACTGCGACTTTCCCCTCGGCAGTCGCTCTGAGCGCTTCCGGGACTTACACTCTTGAAATCAAGGGTGGTGACTTTGCCGGGGTCAACGAGACCGGTAATCACACCGGGATCGATAATCTCTCGATCAACGGAAACATTGGCGCGGTCCCCGAGCCATCGGCGATCATGCTCTCAGTGTTGGGTCTTCTTTCTCTCGCTGCTCGCAGGCGTCGCTAGATCGTCGATCACATCGAACTGAAACTCAATTTTCAGGAACTGCCGGGTGGTTTTTATGCTCCCGGCATTTTCTTTTCTCACAACTGGCGGCTTCGTTGTCGCAACCTCTTGATTCTCAATATTTCTCAAACTTTCCTTCTTATGAAAAATCCCAAGGCTCTCCTCTTTCATGCTGCCCTCGCCCAAGTTGCCTTTGTCTCGTTGGCGAACGCCGACGTGATCGCCTCAACCAATTTTGATGGCCGCACGCTTACGGAAGTGGTTATCGCGAACGATACCGCCACGGGGCTTAATTGGACTGTTAACGGGGTTGCCGATCCCGGTGATATGACAGCTTCGAATGCAAATGAGGGAGGGCTGATCTTATTTGATGCCCAGCCGGATGTGAAAAACATCTTTGCGCCCGGAATCAATACCGGTAATGGCAACACCTTCTGGACGACCGCAGTGCGCCTGACGGTCCTGCCGGGAGCATCGGTGACCCTGACCGATATCACTTTTGACAATTGGTCGATCAGTGGTGGACAGGTTCAGAACGTGAACCGTCGTTCCGACTTTACTTTTACTGTCCTCAATCCTTCGGGGGAAACCGTCGCGACGGCGGAAATTGTCGATTCGCTGTCAGGAACCGGAGTGGGCGTGCCGACTGAGACCGCAACCTTCGAAACTCCCGTTCCTTTGACTGCTCCGGGAACCTATATCCTTGGGATCAAGGGAGGTGATTTTGCGGGGGATAATGAAACCGGGAATCACACCGCGATCGACAATCTCTCAATCAATGGAATCACCGGAGGTGGTTCCGGTTTGACGATTACAGATATCGTCTGTGATAAGGAGGCTGGCAGTCTTTCCCTGACGTGGAATTCAACTCCCGGCACGATCTATGCGGTTAAGGTTTCGAGTGACATGATGGATTGGGATGCTGATCTTGATGACGGTATTGAAGGTGATGATGGGGAGACCACGACTGCCGTTTTTGACCTTGCCGAAGTAAATCTTGATGATGTCGACAAGGCATTCTTCCGCGTCGAAGTCCAGACAGGGGACTAAGAACCGCTTCATCTGCGAATGATTCCTCTCGACAGAGCGGTTGAGGAATCTTCAGGGTAGCGGCTATGAAAGCTCTTGCCTTCCTCTTGTTGACCCTCCCGCTGTCCGCCGACCACCACAAAGCAAACGAACTGACCGCTACCGAGAAGGAGGCGGGTTGGACCTTGCTTTTTGATGGGAAATCGACGGAGCACTTTCGAAATTACAAAAAGGAGTCTGTTTCCCCAAAGTGGGAGGTAAAGGACGGGGTGCTCACCCTGACCGGAAAGGGTGGCGGCGACATTATCACGAAGAAGGAATATGATTCCTTCGAGTTCACGGTGGACTACAAGATTTCCAAAGGTGGGAATTCTGGTCTCATGTTTCACGTGAAGGAAACGGAATCGACGCCATGGCGCACCGGCCCCGAGATTCAGATTCAGGACAATGTCGATGGGCACGA
>CAJXVQ010000531.1 GCA_913060685.1 uncultured Verrucomicrobiales bacterium | reverse complement strand
TCTACACAGAGTAGATCGTCGGCAGCGTCAGATGTGTATAAGAGACAGCCCTCATCCTCTCAAACGGCAAGCTCATCATCCTCACAAATGACGGCAGCCTCATCATCGCCAAAGCCACCCGGGAAGGCTTCCAACAACTCGCCCGCCACGACGGCCTCGGCAAACGGACCTGGTCCCCGCCCCTCCTCCACAAGGGAAAACTCTACCTCCGTGATGCCGATGGCACCGCCACTTGCTTGGATCTAAAATAAACGTCTTTTTGAGAACTAGCGAGCCTTCCTCTTTTCCCTCCGCATCGCTCCCGGCGTCTTCCCGGTGAAGCTCTTGAACGCTCGATTGAACGCGGCTTCGGACTGGTAGCCGAACTGCTCGGCGATTTCGGCGATGGATAAATTGGTTTCACCCAGCCGATTCATGGCCACACGGAAACGCCATTGCCGCACATAGCGCATCGGTGACTCACCGACGAGTTCCATGAAACGGGCAGCGAACGCCGACCGGGATAGTCCGACACATTCCCCGAGATCACCGACATTCCATGGACGCGTCGGGTATCGATGAACAAGCGCGATCGCCTTGCCAATCTGCTCATCCCGCAAGGCCCCGAGCCAACCGACTCGGGCAAGCGGATCGTGTTCCAACCAATATCGAATCGCCTGCACCACCAGAATATCGGAGACGCGGGTAATCACGGTATCGCCGCCAGGTCTCATTTCGCGCGCTTCGACCATCATCAACTGAATCAACCCCACCACCCAGCTGTTTTCAGGATTCTCAGTCTGCATCACAATCATCTCGGGCAGAGCTTCAATCAAGCCGGAAGCCGCAGGATCGTCGACCGATACCGCACCGCAGATCAGGCGTGTTTCGCTTCCACCTCCACCACACTTCAGCAACTCGTAGCGCGGGCTGATCATCTCCCGTGGAAGGTCAAAAATATTCCGGGCCGAAGCAGCAGGATCGCTCTTCAGCACGTGTCCGCGGCCATGTGGAATGAGCGCGAAATCTCCAGCCTGAAGACGCTGCTTTCCGCCTAACGAACTTTCGACCCAGCACTCACCGGCAGTCACGACATGGAACATGAGACAGCCTGGGATCGACGGCAGCTCGATTCCCCATGGTGCACTCAATTCCGAGCGACAGTAGAAGGTCCCACTCATCCGCAGCGAGTGCAGAGCCTCCCCCAAGGGGTCCACGAGGACCAACGCTTCATCGAGGTTTCGGGTGCTCATTTGTCACCAAAAACGCCCATTTCGGACGAAATGTCAATTTATAAGGACTAAGTGGGATAGAAACCCCATTCAAACCAAGCCAGGGTGATCCCGATGAAAGCAAAAACATCCAAGCACGAAACTTCCGTCTCGCAAAAAACAACACTGGTCCTCGGCAGATCCGCGCGCCGCTTTACCGACGACGCTCGCAAGACCGCTGCCGCAGGATATTGGAACCATTAATGACACCACTATCATGAATCTGAATCACTTAATTCCCATGTCACCAAACATCCTCTTCATCGCCGGACTCGCGCTGTCGTGTGCCATGCTCTCAGGATTGTTCTTCGTCTTTTCCAACTTCGCGATGAAGTCGCTTTCCAGGCTCCCCACTGAGCTTGGCATCACGACAATGCAATCCATCAACAACACCATCATCAACCCTGGCTTTATCGGACTCTACCTGGGAACGGGAACCGGTATCCTGACCGCATTGATGGTAGCAATGAGACACTGGCAGCACCCCGCCAGCCCTTGGGCCGCCGCCGGTGCCTTGCTCTGCTTGACAGGTACCTATCTGGTCACTGCCGGCATTAACGTCCCGCTCAACAAGCAGCTCGAAAAGGTCAATCCTTCCGGTCAACATGCTTCAAAGGAATGGCAAAAATACCTCAATCGCTGGCAACCATGGAACCACGTCCGGACAGCAAGCACACTTCTGGCAGGAGCCAGCTTCGCCATCTGCGCTCTGAAAATGGGGTGAAATTTTCAGACAACAGAGGGGCAAAACCAGCTTCAGCAGATCGACTTCACGAAAAGACACCCGAACGCCCCCCGAATCACTTGCCCCCGGCAAGTGATTCCTAGGGCCTCACCAGAATCGCGTTCGCCCTGGCCCATTGTGAAATCACCTCCAGTTCTACTCGTTCAGGTTCATCGTTCCATCGGCGTTTGGCCTGTATCACCCAGCGCTTCTTTCGATAAACTTCCACGGTGACCCGTCGCTCGACTTGTTGACAACCGTCCTGATCCACCATTTCGCCCACCGAGAAAATGGCGGAGAATTTCCTCTGACACGACCGACGAAAACTGTCCACACAGTGATTCATCGCAACAGCTTCCGCGACCAACTGTGAATGCCGAACCAACTGGGTCACCTGCCAAACCGTCTTCTTTCCATTCCTGGCCCGGTGTTGAATCTCCTCAATCGGAACACACTCCATGGGCTCCCACCAGGCGTGAGTATAGCGCTGCAAGTCACGCCTCAATCCCGCGTCCCCAAGATCATCGGTTTTGAATTTGAGACCATCTGCGAGCGCGTTGTCCAACAATCGCCGCCAATGCTTTCGACAATGATTCAAGAGTTCGGAGAGAGGCAGGCGAACCAAGTCCCGGGCCCGGAAAAATTGATTCCACTGATAAAGCCCTCCAAAAAAATCTGCCATCATCCCAAAATTCCGAGATTCGAAATTTTTGCTCCCGACAACCTTGGCCAATAGACATGACCAAACTTCATCATTGGAAATCGTGTTGACGACACAGCTCTTAAGAACCTCATCAATCAAGGCGGGCGAAGCTCCCATTGCGGTCAGTTGTCCCCATCTCAAGGCCTCCCGGACTGTCAGTTCATCAGGAGCGGTCATCGCAAAGTGAACCGATCGACCCGTCACCGACGCAGGGATCTTTTCCAACTTTCGCCAATTCTTTCCAGCTGCGATATCGCAATACCAGTCACGTTCAAGGTAACGAAGATCCCCCTTTTCGAGCCAAGCCGACTCGAAGAATGCCGGAAGCTCCCACCTCACAAAAAGATGCCGGAGAAGATCACTCCATTGATCACCTTCCTTAGGAATCCAATCCTCGGGCGATCGAATCCATCGATCGGCGTAGGCCGCCACCCGGAGCAAAGCTGGAATCAGATGGCGTCCAAGTCGATGACCGGCAGACAGCAGGTCGCTTCGGCTTCCCACGATGGGCAGGAGTCGCAGGCATGGCTCGCAAAGGTCTTCGGTAACAGGATTTGATCGGCAAAAGGTCCGATTGAGACGGCGGTAATTTTTTCTAAGGATAGGATTGCGAAGTGACGACGCGGTCCAGGCCTCACCACGAATGATCGCAGTGAGCACGGAGAGTGCCGCCCCCTCACGGGAACGGGAAGATGACATAAAACAAGATTCTTAAAGATCGGAAACAGGGAGCCTGCTTCATCAGCACGGCTCAAGAGAAGGCCGGCATCAAGAGGCCGACACAGTAAGTGGTCGTGCCTCTTCAATCAAAAAGAGGGGCACAAACCAGGGGTTCCGATCAGGAATGTTTGTCTTGGAAAAACATCGCGGCAAAGAGTTCGCTTAAAATTTGAGAGATGGCAACTCGAAAAGCATTTGGAAAAACGATCTGGAATTTCCAGCCGGAACCTGATTGTCACCATTGTCAGTTCCTTGGCTTGTCGCAACTGTTCCGCGATTTCGTCCACTCGCCACACCCGTGACAGTGAGCGTGTAAGTTCCATCGGTAGCCGTAACCGCACTCCCGGATCCGGTGATCCGGGACCCGGCCCGCAAGGTTCGTTCCGTCATTTCCTGATACCGAATCGAGGTCAAACATGACAGTCGTTGCAGATGCGAGGGAAGCAGATGAGGCGACGGCAAAAGCCGTTGAGCAGGGCTGGGTAGAGAAGTGTCTCATCATTATTTTTTGATTATGGCCTCACCTTCCCGGCATCAAATCAGACCGGACCACGCTTTATCGCGTGGCATCTGACACTCCATATTTCCCCACTTTAAGAAAAGCTGACTTCTTTTTTGATTCATTCACGAAGTGTTTATCCCCGTTTCAAAACTCATAAATTTTTCAGCCTCAAACTTGTGCCTGTCATTCGACTAAAATCCGGCTAGACAAGCTCTTGTGACAAGGTTCGATAAAATCTGCGCAATCTTAAGCATCCCAATCGGAGCCTTCTTTTTGGTCCTCGGCATCATCGGACTTTTCGCTGGCTCCAATGCCAACTTCTCGCTCCCCCCGGTTCTTGGATTCCTCCCGTTTTTCCTGGGATGGAGTATGTGCGTGACCCTGATTCGTTTTTGGCGGAAATCATCTGCCGCAGATGCCTCCGGCGATGACAAGGCCGTTTACAGCGAACACTTCGCTCGGTTTCTGCGACTCCACCCCGAATTCAGATCAGCAGATTCACGACTACAGTGGGCGGCCTTTCATCGATGGATCAACGATCAAGGAAAACGTTCAGAAAATCAGAGCTAAGGCATTCACCCCGCCAAGGCCAGCCAGACAATACCCAGATTGTAGAGGGCATGCAGAATCATCCCCGGAATCACCGAACGACTGCGGAAATAAAGAACCGCCGTCATCAACCCGAGAAGAAACACCGGAGGAAATGACGTTCCCGGATGCACGATCGCAAAGATGAGAGCACTTCCTAAAATGGCATTCTTCTTCGACCAAAATCCCAGCATTGTTCGGCACATGAAGCCACGGAAGAGAAGCTCTTCCAAAACTGTCTCTTATACACATCTCCGAGCCCACGAGACCGAGGCTGATCTCG
>CAJXVQ010000530.1 GCA_913060685.1 uncultured Verrucomicrobiales bacterium | reverse complement strand
CGAGATCAGCCTCGGTCTCGTGGGCTCGGAGATGTGTATAAGAGACAGATCTCAACCTTTACATCACTCTCCGGTTTTCCCGCATTCGCTTTCACACCAGAATCGGCCCAATAAGAATAAGCCTCTTTGGCAGCTCGATCGGTTGGAGAACCACCTTGATCTAAAACCACGCGTTTTTTCATTTTCGCAAAGTCCTTACCGACAACTCCACGCACCGCAATATCAAGTTCTTCGAGCTCTGCTTCGATCGGACCTTCAGAAGGCGGGATCCCCGGAATCTTCTTGCGATCTGCGTTGCCAATGAAGTCCCGGTTGTTGCGGGAGGTTACGCGGTCGACAGCCTCGCCACCGCGGGAGTCGCTTCTTCCGAATTTTCTTGCCAGCGAATCATCGAAGCCCGAATTAATTCCAGCACTCTGAGTCAACGGAAGATCTGTGCTATCTGTCACGATATCCGAAGTAAGACCAAATAGCTCGGGGGAATTCGCAGCCTTATTCTCTGTCAAACGACCGGCATCCCTTCGTGGTTTGCCCTCCTTCGATCCTGCCGTGTCATCGAAATCCCAATGATTACCACTGCCTCCGGCCACAATACCGCCATTGCCGTTCGATTTCTGAAATTCCTCTGCTGGCAACATGCCGTCAAAATCCCCGGCACTCCGGGTCTTTGAATCTCGTGACCTTTCACCGTCCACCCGACTTCTAAATGAGGTGATCTTCCCATCAACCTCCGCTTGAAGTTCAACTCCTTCCCGAAGCAGCTCGGTTTCCGGCTCCATCTCAGGGATGACCAGAGCAGACTTCGGTTTCGAAGGACGCCTAAGCGAAGCCAATCCCTCTGATTTACTTTCGACCTCCCGCGAATCATCGATTTCAATATTCGCCCCGGCAGTAGATGTCAGAGGGATCGTTGTCTCCGCATTCTTCTCTCCCTTAAGATCATAAAGCGACGCCTTTTTAGCGACTAAACGACCATTTGTAGTCACGGCACTTTTCAAGTGTTCTGCACTCGCCAAGGTAGCCGCAGCCTCGCTCGAGCCAGGGCCCTCGGGCTCCCCCCCGTCGCTTGCCTTATCGACGCCAAGAGCCATCGCACCAGGCCGCTGCGATCCACGAGAAGCTGATTTTTTCGCACTCTCTTTTTTCCCAGCCCAACCATCTCCAAAGTTGTCACCATCACCAAACTCCATTTCTAAATTCGGTATCTCAGGAACTGGAACCGGCGTGGCAGCTGGTGAAGTCGTATTCGCCACAATCACCTTCGACTGTGAGGAACTGGGGGCGGCCGGCTTTTTGGCCACGCCATTCACCGCAACTCTCCTTGAGCGCTGCATGGGTGAACTTTCTTCCCGGCTCTCATTCTCCTTTTGGCCCTCTCGGAAAAAGCGTCCAACCAAAGGCAGGCTCCCGACCTTCGCACCTGTTGGCACTTCAAAGGAAGCCGGATCGGCATCCACCAGTTCATTTAAAGAAGATGGGGCATCCGCTTTACCCGCAATCGCAGATGATTCAGTTCGATATCCACGCGCTCCAGGCCCCGTCGCTCCGGATCGTCTTAGAATCTGGTTACTCTCTTCCAAAGTGGGAATCGCATCGCCCAGGTTAGCCAGCGCGCTTGACATTTGAAGCTCCAGCATAGCTTCCCTTCTGCGATCAAAAAAAGCATCTGGTATCGCCGCAGATTGTGCAATCGGCCCCTCTTCTCTATCCTTCATGCTTGCACTTCGCCCCTTGGCGAGTGACTCATCCAGGCCGTAAGATCTGGCTTCAGAGCTAGCCTGGAATTTGCGGTCAACCATTGCTTCAGTGGCAACCGACGAATCACTCATATAGGAGACTTTCTCTTGCAGCGCTTTCTCCGTCATCATCACCAACATGATCATCGTCACCACAAGGCAAGCGGCACAAGCGTAGACAAGCCGCTGACGAGACCTCTGCTTCTCCCTCAGTTTTTCAATCCGCGCACGATCTTCGCGCTTCCTCTCTTCGATCTTGGAGAACACCTTTCCACGCCTCTTATCCAAAAGCTTCCACTTTGAGTCGTCCCCCTCCTCGTAAGCCTCTCCTACCAATCCGTGGATTTCTTCAATTCGCTTCTGATACGTTTGCAGCTCGGCCTTCCCGGCAATCAAGCGTGCGAGTTCCCCGGCTTCAAACGCCGAAGCCTCCCCAAGAACCAGGGCTACGATGCGAGCTTCCATTTCGGGCTCGATGTAGGTTTGTAAATCGTCGTTCATTTGGGTGTGCGTGTTAGAAGTGGCTGATCCCCGACTTGCGCAAACGCTCGCCGAGATCTTTTAAAAGGTGGTGAAGTCGGTAACCGACATTGCCGACGCTCATCTCGAGTTTGTCGGCGATTTCTTGATACTTGAGGCCCTGAAAGTATTTCATCCGGACCATGGACTGATCGCGTCCCTCCATTTCCGAGACCAGCATTTGAATCATGCCGACCGCCTCAAGGCGCTCCAATTCGTCATCGGGGCTCTCGAGAGTCGATTCACTTTCCCCGACAGTTTCATCCAGGGTTTCGCGTTTCGACTTTCTGAGAATATTGAAGGAGAAATTTCGCACGCAGCGGAACAACCAGGCACGCGGTATTTCCACCTCGTCCCAATGTTCATGCAGCTTGAGAAAAGCATCCTGCACCACTTCCTCAGCCAGCTCACGCCGGCCGAGTAGTCCGAAGGCATACCTCAGAAGCGGGCTTTCCTCATCGGAAAAAACCTCCTCCAAAGTTCGCCGTTCTACCGGCGCCTTTCTTTTACCGGGCAGACGCATGATCGACGGCCGTGAGGCCTGCTGTGAACTGGATTGGGACACGGATAAGCATTCTTTTCATTGAGTGAGACATCTCAAGGAACGAATCATTGGAAAAAAAGTGAATTCTTTTTTTTCACCAAGGAAGGGCTCTCTCCAGAGTGCCCTCTCAAGATAAGTGACGCTCTGGAGAGTATCACTCCAGCCCCTTTAAATTAAGCGCCTTCACCCGATCAGACTCCCAAACCAACGATTCCTGATCGGAAAGCCCGGCCTTCATCGGATTCCGATGAATATATCTGATCACATTGGCCAAATGCCCCGGATCCCGAATCAAGCGATCAAAATAGGATTTCGCCCAAAAACTCCCACCTCGACTCTCCATCCCATTAATCGCTCGAGCTGTATATTTTTTCCAGCTCCCAACAATCGTCTCTAAAGTCCAACCTTTCGAGGGCGTAAAAAGCAAATGCACATGATTCGGCATGATTGCAAAACAATGGAGTTCATATCTCTCAACTTCACCGTGTTGCATACTTGCAACCACGACCTCCCGAGCTTCTCGATTTCGTAAGCGACATTCGCCCATCCCGGAATCCAGCCAGCGTTCCACCTTGGTCGAAAATATCCGGTGATATTCCTTCTCGATCTCTTCATCCCAAGGCTTTGGATTTTCGCGCAACCATATTTCTTTCTCAACTTTGAGCTTATTCACTAGCTCCTGCGGCAATGAATCCGCCAATCAATAGGTCAAAAAATAACTTCCCCCTTCCTGCTCCAAATGCGGCACCCGATTCTCAGTCCGGGTGATCTCGAAATAATCGTTAAAATAACGAGTGGTCTCAAACAGGTTTTTCATAGCAACGGAGGGGCTCTCTCCAGAGTGCCCTCAACATTATGTGACGCTCTGGAGAGCGTCACTCCTTTCTACACCCCAATTTGCCGGGTGATTTCAAGCGCAATCGCAAGCGCATCTGCCCCCTGCTTCCCGGTCACCGCCGGGGTCTTGCCTTCGCGCACACTTTCCACAAAAGCCGCCAGTTCAAGTTTCAGCGGTTCGTCTTTCTCAACCTCGACCTTGGCCCGGCGGATCTCGAGCCCCTCTTTCCAAAAAACCTCCCCGGTCTGCTCCTGATAATCGAGTGACAAATACCCGTCATCCTGAAAGACCCGGATCTTCCGCATGCGCTCCGGACTGATCCGACTCGCGGTGACATTGGCGACACAGCCATTCTCAAATCGCAACCGCGCATTGGCAATATCCTCGGTCTTCATCAGGACCGGAACCCCCACTGCATCAATACTGGCGACAGGCGATTTCACCAAATGAAGGATAATCTCCAAATCGTGGATCATGAGATCGAGCACCACACCAATATCCACGCTCCGGTTCGGAAACGGCGACAGTCGGTGAGATTCAATAAACTTCGGGTGATTCAACTTCGCCTCCAATTCCCGCATCACCGGATTAAAACGCTCAATATGCCCGATTTGTAAAATCCGGTCATGCTCCGCCGCCAAATCGACCAATTGACCCGCTTCCTCGACACTCGGCGCGATCGGTTTTTCCATGAGCACATGCACGCCACGCTTCATTAAATCACCTCCCACCTCCAAATGAGCAACCGTGGGCACCGCCACACTCGCCAAATCACACGCTTCCGCCAATGCCTCTAAAGAATCGACCGCTTCCGCGCCAAACTCCTCCGCCACCACTTTCGCCCGCTCCAGGTCGGCATCGTAGACCGCAGTCAACTCCGCTTCCTCAATCAAGGCATAGCATCTGGCGTGATTCCGCCCCATCGATCCCGATCCCGCCACTCCCGCTCGTAACTTCATTTCCGAGTCCTCGCAGATCCACTTAAAATTACCAGTCAACTTTCAGCTTGAAAAAATTCATCTAACATCAAGATTCCCGAACAAGTTTGAGCGGCAGGTCGCTTACACCGTGTCTACAACAAATCCGAACTACTCATGATTGAAGTTACTGGTCCTGTCTCTTATACACATCTCCGAGCCCACGAGACCGAGGCTGATCTCG
>CAJXVQ010000529.1 GCA_913060685.1 uncultured Verrucomicrobiales bacterium | reverse complement strand
CGAGATCAGCCTCGGTCTCGTGGGCTCGGAGATGTGTATAAGAGACAGCATAGAGGATGTGCAGAGAAACAACGAGAGACCTATTTAGCGAGCGGGAGACCGGCATGCAAGCGGAGGATGCGGCGGGCTTCGGCCATGCCTTCGGGATGTTGGTGGGAGCCGTGACCGGAAGGGACGATTTTTTCGGAGGCCTGGTTCTTCAAGTGGGAACTCCAGTAGGAGACAATACCATCGCTTGAATCCGGAGTGTCTCCCTTGCCCCGGTCACCCATGATGGAGTGAATGGGAACGTCGGGGCGGAGCGGAAGCTTGCTGGTCAGTTGCACGATGCGATTGTTTGGAGCCAGGGTGTCGATACTGTTTGGCGCCCGATCAAGCTGGAGCGCGGCGGTATCAACAGTGACAACATTAACGAGTGCGTTCTTGGCGTCCGCCAGAAAGGAAGGCACGCGGACGAGCCTCGATCCCAGACGGCCAAGCCAGCTGGTGGCCAGGTCACTCCCCCGATGTGGGCCGGAAAAGAAGATGGCCCGGGAAATGTCACTCCGCGAATCAAAGATGAACGAGTCCTCCAAAAGACGACGGCTCTTTCGGTCGATCTTCGTCTGTTTGGGGGATTTCCCAAAAAAGGCACGCCACATGTTGTCGCCGGCATCACTAATCATGAGGCGGCTCAAAAGCGTGCCCATACTGTGACCCATCATCACAATCTTCTTATGATCGGGATGGACCGCGGCGATCTTGTCCATTTCATGGCGCAACAAGGAAGCAGAATAGGGGAAAGGGTAGCCGCTGGGATAACTGAAGACCCAGAATTGATATTTTTGCCGGATATCAGGATCATTCATCAGCGAGAGATACATTGGCATCCAGGTCACAGGAGTACTTTGGAGACCGTGCACCATCAGAATGGGGATGCGGTCCGGGTCATAGGGTTGGACAAAAGTAAGCTTTGCGGTGTCGGCATATCGCGATGGGTTAAGCATTCGGACTAATCCCAGTTTGTCGATCCGGGTCTCGCTCAGGCTGTAGGCAACCGCGGAATCAAAATCGGCAGTGAGCACCCGCGAAGTGCCCTCCAAGGAGACCTTTTCATCTTGAAAAGGATCATGAAATCGCAACACGGCCTTGTTCCCCTTGACGTCCACAATCGCAGTCGCGACCCGGTAGGGCGGGATAAACGGCGATTCCCTCACCGCCGCCGATGCGGAGGCAACGCTCACGATGACCGGAGCTCCGACTCCCCTCACCACAGGATGCTTGGGAACGTCGTAATCCCCTGAAAATTTTAGGCTGTCGGTTGAGACAAGCTTTTGACTGATGTCCCGAAGGTTGTCCGGTTCCTCGGCGGAGAAGCTGTAGACCCTTTTGGAACCCCGGACTGCAACGGCTTGTTTCCAGGGCTCGAGGCCGGACGCCTCCACCGCATCGACCAATCGGGCGACGAGAAAATTATAGTTTTGGTAAGTCGCAGGATTGGACTTCTTTAATTTTTTCTCGCTGACGGCAATCCGGTCCAGCAGCAATCCAATATCTTCGGGAACAGGTGCCGAAGCCAAAGCAACCGGGACCGCGGGCTCGATTCGTTCAACCGAAATGGGGGCACTGCAGCTGACGAAAGTGCCAACAAAGACAAGGGCAAGAAATCGCTTGATGGTCATAAAAATCTAACGTGAAGGATACGGAACGGCGACGATTTTCCATCCCGCTGCGGAGATACCGGCAGCGGCGGCCGGAGACAAGGCCCCAGTGTGGATGAACACTTTTGGCTCGGTGCCAAGGTCAGTTCGCTGAGCGAAGCCTGCGACCCCTTCGGTCCAAGTGACGTGATCGACAGGAGCCGGAACATGTTGCTCGCCTGTCGCGGTGATCGCGGAAGGAAGCCGACCGATCACCTTGAGGCTGCTGTACTTGGCGGAACCCGAACGCTGCCGTTCGGCAAGCATCTGAATCGCGGTGACCAGGAAATCCGCCTGCTGGGGAGTGGTGGTGGCGTTTGCCAGTTGAACCAAAAGACCTCGACCCGCAACCCCTTCCAAGGTTTCAAGAGAGATCACAATGGCATGACGGCGGGTCGTGCTGAGGGAAGGATTTCTTTGAAAGCCTTCGATGTCCGCGACTGACACGCCCATCTTGGTGAGCGATTTCTCATCAAGGAGAGTGAGTTCAGACTGAGTCAAGGCGTAGGTTTCCTCCGGCACCCCCACCATGTTCGTCGCGGCGACGGCAAGTCCGGCGGAAGCAACGGAAGCTCCGATTCGGAGTGGCAGGCCTCCGGCGAAGAAGGCCCAGGTCACCTTCTCCATCTCTTCTTGAAGACGAACATTGTCCGAGTAGGGATCGACACCAAGTTGCTTCGCGGTATCAAGTTTGGCTTTATCAAATCCAGCGATATTTTTGGCGGTCTCGCCGATTCCGCCGCCCACTTCTTCCACACTCGGCGCAGGTTCATCAGAGCGGGCCCGATCCGCAACTTTATCAACACCGCGGCCAATTGAACGGCCAACCTTGCCAAAGAAATGTCCCACAGTCTTCGGGGCCGCTTTCACTGATTTCACGGGATTGGTGACAATATTTTTGACTGCGTCAATGGGCTGTTCGATCGAACGTTTCAAGCCTTCGGCAAAGAGATCACTCTTGCTCGTTGCGACCAATTTTCCGACGGCTTCCGCTTCAATGATTCGTTTCTCGACCTGTGGAAGGCCAATTGCGGTAAAGACTCCAAAGTCAGTATCAATGGTGAAATGCGCCATGTAACCATCTGTCGGAACTTGTTCCCGAACCCGATGGGACGGCCCCTTAAGAAGATCGGCCGGAAGTAGGGCCGCGGCGGAAAGGAGGACACCGGTTTCGAACTCCGTGGCAGGGACCGGGACAAGAGCAGGGTCAGGAACCGGGACTGGCTCCTGCGCAAGGCAAAAGGAGGATGCGACGGCAAAGGCGATCGTAGGTAAAAGTCCGGGGAATGGTTTCATTTGAGTTGGGGATTAGTTTGTTGGATGGTCGGTATGGAGGCTCGAATCAGGCTGGAAAAATCTCCGGACGAGCCAGCGGCTTGAGCCGCCGGGTTGATAAGGGAGAGTTCCTTAAGCTCCGCGAAAGGCAAGTCAGCGGTTTGAATCGCTCCGTTTTCATAGAGCATTTCATCAGCCTTGCCATTGAGAAGAATACGCCAATCCCAGGACCTACGAGTGGAAGCAACCTGCTGACTGCGTATGCTGGTCGTGCAGTTTGTCGTGACGGCATTGTACCATCGCGGTTGATCCTTCATGCCATTCAGAGTGGTGATGTATTCCAGAAAACGGGCGCGGGCTTGCTCCGGGGAAATTTTGAGCCGATAGAGGTAAACGTCCTCGCCCTCACGGTAATTTGTGCGGACCCGGACGATATCACGCTCGTCTGCGATGATGTAAATGAGTTCGTATTGACGAAAAAAACCGCCAATCGACGAATAGGATTCTCCCTCCTCCTTACGAGTTTCAATGGAGAAACAGACGGGCGGAGAATTCTTAAATTGAAAGCTGGTAATCGGGTGAGCCATCCATTCCGAACCCCAGTAGGTGATGGCAATATCGATCCCGGTGAGTTCTGAAAGGTCCACTTGGCGGGTTTCCCAACGCGGAGTGAATTCATCGACGCTTTGGTAGTCGAAGTTTCGCACGTTGTGGAGGGTGACAAGATCACCATCAATTTCCGCCCAGGGAGTTTCCGCAACATCCGGGAGCCAGGCACGATCGTTGGAGGGACTGAGGGTAAACCACCAAATCACAACGAAGAAAGGAAGGGCCAACGCGCTCCACCTGAGGCGGCCTTTACCCCAAAAATAGAGCGAAAGAGTGGCGATAAAAAGAAGGACCGCGAGGATCTTGCGAACTCCCGGGGCCACCGGTAAATCATACCAAAAAGCCCCCGCCGCCCAGAGTGTTCCGAAGAACAAGAGACCGGCGAAGGCAAAGGTAATGAGACTCTTAAGAGGGGTGAATTTCACCGAAATGGATTAGGATTTCTTAAAATCAAGGCCGGGATCTCCGTCGGGAGCGCCCACCAGATTGAAGTGCATTTGCGTGTCATCCTTCATATCGATCACTGAAACCATCTGCGAATCATCGGAAGTCAGAACCAAGAGCCCCTGATCGTTGAGGCCGTATGTTCCCTTCAATTCATTTTCGCCGAAGGTCCAGGTGTAATCGCCACCTTCCACCATCGTGAAGCTGATCTTGCCACCGGAAGTTTCGCTGGTCCAGGTGCCGACGAGTTTTTCAAGAGGCACAGGATCAGGCTTGACCGAGGGCTCAACCTCACCGTCTTCAGTGGCAATCGAGTCGCTGGTAAGATCACGAAGTTGGGCCGAGATGGTATCGGCCGGCTGAAGTTCCGCGGCTTTGACAAACTGGGCATTGCTCTCCTCCATATGGTCCGTGACCATGTAGTGATAGCCAAGGAGAAAGAAGACATCAGCCCGGTCGGATGAAGCTTTCGAATAATCCTCCAAAGTGCGGAGCTGCTTGTCATAGGTTGCAGTGACGTCGTAGAAGGCCGACATGGTATCCCATCCCCAACCAGGGCCAGACGCGAGCACAGGGTTGAGAACCCCGGCGGCTTCAGCGTATTTGCCCAGCGCAAAGTAAACCAAGGAGCGGTATTCGTGGAGGGTCACGTCCGAGGGCGTGAAGGCCAGGGCTTCATCCACATGCTTCAATGCAGAGACGTAATCGTTGGCTTTGAAGGCAGTTCGGGAAAGCTCAAAGGCCTGTCTCTTATACACATCTGACGCTGCCGACGATCTACTCTGTGTAGA
>CAJXVQ010000528.1 GCA_913060685.1 uncultured Verrucomicrobiales bacterium | reverse complement strand
TCTACACAGAGTAGATCGTCGGCAGCGTCAGATGTGTATAAGAGACAGCCCTTAAACTCTACTTCCGTTGCGTCCGGTATTGCTCCGGAGATTGCCCTTCCACCCGGCGGAAAACTTCGCAGAGACGGCGAGTGTTGGCGAAACCGCAGGCTTCTGCCACCTGCTTCACCAGCATGTCGGTTTCAGCGAGCATCCGTTTGACTCTTTCAATACGAAAGCGCGTGATTTCCCTGCCGATCGTGGTTTCCCGATGTTCCTGAAAACGGCGCTCAAGAGCTCTCCAGGACAAGGGGACATGATCGACGACATCCCGGACCTTAATGGGGCGATGGCTTTGCTCCGCGATGAAGCGAAGGGCTTGTGCTACGACTTCATCTTCGACATTGAAGGAGTCGGTGGATCGGCGTGAGACCAAGGTAATGGGTGGGATTAAAATCGGTGCTTTAGGTGGTTTCGCGCCGCCCATGAGTTTGTTTAACAACTCACCGGCACCGTATCCAACTTGATGCCAGCCGAGATCGATACTGGTGAGCGAGGGTTCCGGGTTGAGACAAATTACCTCCTCGTTCTCCACTCCGACAATGGCAACATCAGTGGGGACTTTAAGCCCTTGTTCGAAGGCGGCATTGGCGATGTATCGTGCCAGCTTGTCGGTGTCTGCGACAATGCCGATCGGAGCCTGGATCTTCTTCATCCATTGCTGGAGGCCTGACTGAAAATTTCTCCATGATCGCATGTTCTCACTGAAGGCGGATGTTGTGAGAAAACTTGAGGTCTTGATGCCGCGCTTGCGGGCGGCTTCCAGAACACTCCTCTTAAGAAGTTGTGATCCAGTGTTTCGAGAAAATCCGACGAAGCCGAATCGTCTAAATCCCCGCCCTTGAAGGTGCTCGGCTGCAATTTGACCGACTTCATAAATGTCTGGCAACACCGCCGGAATATTCTGGCAGGGGCTATTGACCCAAACGTTGACGATCGGAATCTTGGCTTTGGCGGCAGCCTCTTGCAGTTCGGGGAGGATGCGGCCAATGATCCCATCATAGAGCTTCTTTCCCTTGGCGTCGGTGATTTCGGGGGCGAAGGGCCAAAGCGTGCAATTAAGACCATTGTCTCTCGCGAACTCTTGAGTGCCTGCGAAGACTTCCATGTGGTGTTTCATGGTCCAATCAAGATTGATTACCACGGCAATGTGTTTTGATCTGCTCATGACCCGGGGGAGGGGAGTGGCGACTTTGCGGAAACTAGTGGCGACTTCAAGGAGCGAAATTTAATTGGCTCCAAGACGGTGATGACTATGATTATCGTCTTGCCGGTTGATTCATCCGCCTTCTGCGTGCTCAGGAAGAGGCCTTGGGTGTCTGGATTTTTAGATAGGCTTCGGGAGATTCAAGCCATCCATTCCGGGAGGGGACCGGATTGGCTGATGGAGGAAGGCATGCTCAGGTCGAGTTGGCCGAAAGTGTCTTGAGGGAGACCCGCGCCGTGGAGGAGACTTTTGTAGAGGTGGGCGATGGTGCGGTGACCAGCGGATCCGTAGCCGGGAACCTGAATGTAGCGACCCGCCTTGAAGGCTCCGTCGAGGTTTCCAACGGTGACCATGGGCCATTCGTAGAACTTGGAGTGGTGGCGGTCGCCATGGTCACTCATGTAAACGATGACGGTGTTGTCGAGCATGGTGCCATTGCCTTCAGGAACAGATTGGAGCTTGTTCGCGAGTCCGGCAATCTGCTCCATGTGATAGTTCATGACCACGGCCCGGGTGGCGTATTCCCCCTTACCGTCATCAAATGCGCCACCGCCACTGCCCCCGCCTTTTCCTTCGATCATGTGGCCGATCTGGTGGACGGTTTTAGAGCCGAGTCCGAGTCCGGTGAGCCTCATTTCGAGGTGCTCGGCCTGGATGGAGACCACTTTGGTGAGTCCTCCAATGAGGGAAGATGCTGCGAGTTCAAAGTGAGCCTCAAGGCGCTCGGTCTCGACTTCAGATTCGTAAATGGGACGCAGTTCCGGAGCCGCAGCACGAAGCTGGGCTTCCATCGCGGCAAGTTTACGGCTTCGTATTTGGAGGGCTTCAAAGCCATCGAGATAATGATCAAGTTTCGCCTTCTCCTCTTTGGGAAGGTTCTTTTGGAATTTCGCAACGTCGCGACTCATGAAGTCGAGGAGCTTTTTGTCGGCTTGCACGGCGGCCTTGAGCTTGTCGTTTCTGACGACGCTGCCAAACATGTCGCCGTATGCGGCGATGGGATCCGCATAGTAGGGCAGGGGCTTCTTGGCTCCAACGGCAGAGAGTGGAGGGTAGACCACTTGTTTTCCGAATTTAGCCATGGCAAAGCCGATGTGAGGAAAGGGGCTCTCGAGGCCGGCGGCGAGAATTCCGTCAACAGTGGGTCCGGTCGGGGGAGCTTCCCCGGCAGACTTGCAGGCACCGAGGGCGCCAAAGTAGGCGTTATGGGCGCCTGAGCACATGCGTCCGGAGAGTCCTTGGAAGACGTTGACCTTGTTCTTGAAAGGCTCGAGAGCTTTCATGCCGGGGCTCAGTTTCATGCCGGCGAGCGATTTGTCATGCAGCTTGGATTGCCATCCGCCGTTGGTTCGAACTTTAACGAGATCCTCGAGTCCCTGGGGTTGGATTTCATTGGTGAGGATGCCATTGGAGCGAACGATGAAGACGAAGCGCTTGGGCATCGTGCCCGCTGCGTCGGAAGGGCCGGCGGCAAAGCCACGTAGGAAAGGGGCCGCCGATAGGGAGCCTGCGGCAATATTGCGGAGGGCGCTGCGCCTTGAAATTGGTCTGATCATTGGATTGAAAGATAGAAATTTAAGATGAAGAAAAGGGGTTACTTGGTTTTCCGATAGATGAAGGAATCGGAAGTCACGAGGGCGACAAGGAGTTCGCGGAAGCTGCCGTCGTTTTCAAGATAGGCCTCGTCCATTGCCATCAGAGTGGGCGAGTCATTGAGAGTTTCATTACGTCCCATCCAGAAGCGGAAGACGTGGCGGATGATGGATTGACGGACCCGATCTGACTTGGCGAGTTTTTGGGTAAGGTCCAAGGGGCCGCTTACCGGTCCATCAAGGGAAGGGTCGCCGGTGCCTTTGAGTTCGCCGCTGGTATCCACAGGGATCTTCTTGAACTTCTCGGGAGGGGCGTTCTTGGGGTGAGATCTCTTCCATGCACCTGTGCGGACTCTGGAAAAGGCCTCGGCTTCGGAAGCGACAATGTTGCCATTCTCTCCGACCAGGTGTTCCTTGCGAAAGCGGCCGAAGTCATCAAAGGCTTCGAAAGGGTTGCCAAGTGGGTTCATTTTTTTGTGACAGCGCCAGCATTCTTCTTTCTCCACGATTTCAAAACGCTGCCGCAGGGTGCGGTGGGGTTCTTCGGGGAGCTGTGCTTCCACGCCGATTGGGACATCGGGAACGATGCCGGCCAAAAGGTGCTCTTGAATCCACTTGCCACGTCGCACCGGGTCATTCTCAAAATTGCCACTGTGGGCGGAGAGCCACGCGGGGTGAGTGAGAATGCCTGAGCGCTGTCCCTCGGCCATTTTCAGTGATTTGCCCTTGGCATCGATCGGTGGTTTGGGTGAGTCGATATTGTAGGAATAGGCGTCCTTGATTGCTTTTCCGGAATTGGTCTTAACGAAGAATGAATCGCCGGTGAGAAGCTTCTCGAAAACCTGTTGGTCATCCTTCAGGGCACGCAGCACGAGCCAGTCGGCATCTTTGACCAATTCGGATGGATTGTATTTTCCATCAAAGCGGGTGTCGTCCTTGAAGACGCCAGGGGCGCGGGTGTAACCGAAGAACTCGCGGAAGAACCGCAGCAAGCGGGGGTGGGAAGCATCCAGGAGTTTCACCTCTTCGATGCCTGCCCCCTTGTTAATGACCCAGAATTTCTTGTTCGCTGGGCCGCGAACCTTGCGGTCTGGTCCATCGAGCATACGGCGGAACTCCCGTGCGATGTCTTCTTTGGTTTCGAGTTTCCCCTCTTCGGCTGCCTTCAAGGTCTGCGGGTCGAGGTAATCAAAGATCGAGAACGACAGGGCATAGGCCAGCTCGCGTGGAGAGAGCATCCGGCGGCCGTCGGCAAGTTCCTCGCCGAGGCCCAGTTCCATGCGGAAGAGAAACTCGGGGGACATCATGATCGCAGACAGTAATCGTTCCATGCCGATCTTCCTACCGCCGAGATCAATACAGGGTTGAAAGAGTCCGTCGATGTAGTGATTCTGTTCCTCGTCGTTGGCGCTACGGTTGAGCAGCAGATTGAAAGAGTAATCGAGCACGGCTTCCATCTCGACGCGCTTGGGTGCGCTTTCGGCGGAGATGAACTCCGTGAAGATCTTGTGTTTTGATCCAGTTCTTCCCCCCTGTTTCGCGATGACCTTTTTCACTTTGCCCTTGGATTCGCGTGAGGCTTTCTCGGCTTCGCGTAAGGTTCTTGTTCCTCGCTTACCATGGCTCATGCCGCCTTCTAGGAGCGTGATCGCCGTTCGTCTTCCATTCTGGATGAGGCTCTTGATAGTCGCCTCATCGGCATAGAGAAGGGAGTAGTCCTGGAAGCCTTTGCCGCTGGCGGTTTGCAGAGGTAATCTGAGCTTGCGCGCCATCTGCATATTGGAGGCAAAGCGGGAATAGATCGACGGACTGATGCGCCAGAGACGGGAGCTGGTGTAGGCAGGACCCTTGTATTCGCCGCTGAAGAGCGAGTCGTGATCGACCCGGTTACCGAAGTGGGGGCCGGCGTTGGCCGGGGCGGTGTGTAGAACGACAATTAAAACTACCCCCTGACGACAATTAAAAATCCCCGTTGGG
>CAJXVQ010000527.1 GCA_913060685.1 uncultured Verrucomicrobiales bacterium | reverse complement strand
ACGAGATCAGCCTCGGTCTCGTGGGCTCGGAGATGTGTATAAGAGACAGCCCTCTCCGCGACCAATGGCGAAAGCAACCCCGCCGCCCATGGGCTCATGAATGTCGCCAAATCGGGCTCCGAAATCGCCGACTTCATCCAAAAGACCCGATTCCAACACATCCAACGCGCCGTCGAGGCCGGCCTCCAGCGCCCCGACGAAGCCGCCCTTGCACTCACCGACCGTATCGACGCCCACGCCCTGCATCCCGTCAGAGGCTGGTTCATTTTCACCACCCTGATGCTCGCCGTCTTCTGGTCGATCTTCAAATTCGCCGAAGTCCCCATGGAATTAATTGAGGACAGCTTCGAGTGGCTCGGTGGCACCATCGGCGGAGCGATTGGCGAGGGTGATTTCCAAAGCCTCCTCGTCGATGGCATCATCGCGGGAGTGGGAGGCGTTCTCGTTTTCCTCCCCCAAATCGCCCTCCTCTTCCTCTTCATCAGCATCCTCGAAAGCAGCGGCTACATGGCACGCGCCGCCTTCCTTATGGATGGCATCATGAACCGGGCCGGCCTTTCGGGAAAATCCTTCCTCCCCCTCCTTTCCGGCTACGCCTGCGCCATTCCCGGCGTGATGGCCACCCGCACCATTCCCAATGCCAAGGAGCGACTCGCCACTATTTTAATCCTTCCCTGGACTTCCTGCAGCGCCCGACTCCCCGTCTACACCCTCATCATTCCCCTCATCTTCGCCGGGGCCTTCACGCAAAGCCTCGCCCTCTTCGGAATCTACGCCCTCGGCACTCTCACCGCCCTCATTGCCGCCAGAGTCCTAAAGCCTCGCCTCGGAAAAACCGAAGCCCCGCAATTCCTTCTCGAGCTTCCCCCGTACCAAAAGCCCCAATGGGGCCATGTCCTCCGCCAAGTCGGAGAACGCGCCTTCGCTTTTATTAAGAAAGCCGGCACGGTCATCCTTGGACTCAGCATCATTCTCTGGTTCCTGAACACCTACCCAAAAAGCAATTCCGACGACCCCGCCGTCCAGCAAGCGCAATCCTTCAACGGACGCATTGGCCAGGTTCTCGAGCCCGTCGTCACCCCCCTCGGTTGGGACGATCGCATGGGCACCGCCATGATTGCCTCCTTCGCTGCGCGCGAAGTCTTCCGATCTTCCCTCGCCATTTCCTACGCCACTGACGAGGAGGACGGCGAAGCCATGCGCGACAAACTCTCCGCTTCAAAACGAGGCGACGGCAGCACGCTCTATACTCCGCTCGTTGGCATCTCCATCATCGTCTTCTTCATTTACGCCCTGCAATGTCTCCCCACCACCGTCGTAGTGCGCCGTGAAACCGGCTCGTGGAAATGGGCCATCGGTCAGCTCCTCGGCATGACTCTCTTCGCCTATCTCGCCGCCCTCCTCGTTTATCAGGTCGGACGTTCCCTCGGATACTCATAATGGATTGGCAAACTCCAGCAGCGCTTGCTACCGTCGCAGTCACACTCACTCTATTTATCTTTAGAATGAAGCGATCCAAAAAATCCTGTGGCGGCGGGTGTTCCTGTCCCAAAAAGTAGCGACTCCATGACGACATCGACCACGAAAGCATTACTAGTTTCTCTCTTAATGACTTCTCTGGGCTGGAGTCATGGCTTGATGCACGAGGAAATCTTACGCGCCTCTTCTCTCATCGAACAAGAGCCTCAGAATCCCCTGCACTGGCTCCTGCGAGCGAGACTCCATCAATCCCATCTTGATGACGAGGCCGCGAGATCCGACCTCCTCGAGGCGACAAGAATCGAACCCTTTTATCCAAACGCGCTTCTCGCCTTGGCCCGTTTCGAGCGCGACCAAAACCAAACAGAGGCTGCCAAAGAAGCTTTGGGTCGGTATTTCAAGCTCATCAGCCAGACTGAGAACCTCGCGCCCGCCCCCTCTGCCTACCGAGAGCGGGCACTTCTCTCGCCAGCGAAAGATGCCGTCACGGAGTGGGGCCTTTTTCTCAACAAGTCCGCCGAAATCACCGTGGCTGACTTCGAGTGCGCCATCCACGCGGCATTCTTAACGGGTGACAACCTTGCGACCACGACATTTCTTGCGGCAGGTCTCTCCAAACACCCTCTTGCAGTTCCACTGCATCAAATGAAGGCCCGCTTTGTCCTTGGAAAAGGTGACGTAGCGGGCGCCCGGAAGATCTTCAGGAATCTCGGAAAACTCCACCCCAATCTCACCGCCAAACTACAGTTCGAAGAAGGGATGATTTATCAGGAATTCAAAATGCCAAAGGATGCTCGAAGTGCATTTCTTGCGGCCTCCCAAGCCTTCACCAAACTACCGTCCCGCCTCCGATCAGCCCCCCCGATGAAACAGCTGTCCCACAACATTCAGTCTGCCCTTTCAAAATGAAATCCACTCTTACTCTTCTCACTTTTCTAATCCTGATCGGAAGTCTCCTCGCCGAGAGAGTCGTCATCCTGCCATTTGAATCGAGTGATTGGTCCTACTCATTGGCATTGGATGAGGACAACCAGCAGGTCGATGCTTCCGTCAATGACCCCGATTTTTCGACCACTTGGCTCGATCAAAGTTACGGAACCTACTTCAGTCCCCTGACCTATAACGGTCCGGATTTTCAAACAAATCAAGCGGCCCCTTTTTATGCCGGCAATGTCCCGGGCATTACCAATGGAACCTTGATCAACCTTCCGGCCGGAGCCAACTGGAAACGGGGCTATTTCTTAAAAGTGATCGATGGTGGCGAAACCGGATATCAAAATCTTCAGGTCAGGCTTCTCGCACGAGACGGAGTCTATGCGTATCTGAATGGGCAGTTTTTTTCCGGAATTCCCATGAATGGGCCGCCTTTCTCCGATGCGACACCTCAAGCGCCCTCAGATGGAATCACGATCCAAAATGCCTTTACTGCCCATTCAACCATTCTCAGGCCCGGCCCCAATCTCCTGGCGATCTATGCCGCAAGAGTGCCCGATGAAACCGAAGACTTCGGCTTTAAAATTGAAATCACCGGTGAAGCAGGCTCGCCCCTGATTTCCGGGGTGACCGAAAACCTGATCGATAATCGCCTCCATCTACGATGGACCACGAGAGAGCCGCAAAAAACCATCGTCGAGCTTTGGAATTCGATCAGCGACAAAGTCGAAGTTTTTGAAGGCGACACCTCAAAACGTGTCCACTACTTCTCCCGAGAACTGCCCGCAGGAGCAAGCGTCAGATACGACATCCTGCAACCAAATGGTGATCTATGGTTAAGCGATAGCATAGCCACACCACCAAGAATAATCTTCGATCATAATTCGGACGACTGGCACTACCTTCAAGTACGGGACGGGAACGACAATGATATCGACCCTGCCGGTCTCGATCCTGACTTCTACGAGACCTGGTATCGACAGTCTCCTCCGGGAGTGACCATGCCCTTTGAATCTGCGAACTATGACGGACCGGCTTTCACCGGCGGAGCTAAAGCACCTTTCCAGTATGGGGCACCCGATGATTTCGAGGTCACCGGCACCGAACTCACTCCTCCAAATAATACCGAGGGCCGGACTCTCTGGCTCTATAAAATCGTCGATGGCGGAGAATTCGGGGCAACCGGGATGGAATTCGACCTCAACCTCCGGGGCGGATACTTCCTCTATCTTAATGGGGAATTCGTTGCCGAAGGGCGCATGGATGGCCCCGATTCCTGGAACACCGAAACTGATTTTTTCATCTCAGGTCTATCAACCGATTCAGTGACGTGGCAGCTCCAGAATATGATTCTGAACCCAGGCCCCAATCTCTTGGCTCTCTCGATTCATGGGTCACAAAATGAACCCGCTTCATTCGCTTTCTCCAGCTCCCTGACCAGCCCCGACCGAAGACCTCCAACAATCCGTGATTTCCAGGCAGAAAACGAAGGCCCTGCATTCAAACTCTCCTATCTCACCGGGACCGCCCAGCAAACGGTCGTCCTCTTTGGCCCGTCCAAAACCGAGCTCACTGAAATCATCATCCCGGGTGAGAGGGTCCTCCATCGGTTTGAACGTTCCGACCTCATCGCAAACACAGACTACTTTTATGAAGTGCGAAACGGTGGGGGAGCTCCCTTCACCCCACCGATCACGGGCCACTTCCGGACCGGGATGATCGAGTATCTCTCCACAAACTCCTCAGACTGGCAGGTTCTTCACTCCCTCGACAATGACGGCCTTGGAATGAATCCGGCACTTGCCGATCCCGACTTTGATGACACCTGGATGACACAGGGCTTGGAGGGTTCCCTATATGACGGACCTACCTTCGTCCCTGACCAAACAGCCCCCTTTCATATGGCTGAGGTTGATATCGGAGTGGGCGCGACGACCCTTCCTCTCCCGGGCGACAACCGAAGCGGTGCCATCTACTTCATCAAAGAAATCGAGGGACCGCCAAGCGGAGCTTCCGAACTCAACTTTGATATCAGCAGCTCACGGATTACCCGCTGCTATCTGAATGGAAACCTTATCATTGATGAAATGCCCAACTTGAAGAATTCTGACAGTTGGGAGACTTATGGGAGAGATCGCACCGGAGAGCGATTCGTTGAACAAGCTTTCCTCTTACCCGGGAAAAATGTTCTCGCGATCTCGCTTCACCCGAATGACGAAAACTACTTCTCCCTAAGATTCGATATGCGCGCCGAGGGTCGTCCGGGACTCCCGGCAATGGCCCCCGCCAGAAGAATTTCATTCCAGACTGACTCAGCCGTCGTCTCCTGGTTTAGCAACGATCCCAGCCCTGCCAGACTCAGATACCTGTCTCTTATACACATCTCCGAGCCCACGAGACCGAGGCTGATCTC
>CAJXVQ010000526.1 GCA_913060685.1 uncultured Verrucomicrobiales bacterium | reverse complement strand
CGAGATCAGCCTCGGTCTCGTGGGCTCGGAGATGTGTATAAGAGACAGGTCCTATGGGTGTTGATTGGTGCGGTGATATCGATTGCTCTGTCGCATAGCATTCAGGAGACAAAGCCGCAGAAGAGTGAGCGATTTTCGTGGGCGGTCGCGACCCGGCATTTCCATGACCTGGCTAAACTTAGGAAAGACCAGGCGATGTGGCGCTGCTCCCTTGGGATTGCGTTTTTTTGGGGTTTTGGGGGTTTCTTGCAGTTTCTTCTTTTGCAGCGAGCCCAGGAGAAGATGGGATCGTTTGGTGGTTTGGGAAGCGAGACCGCGTTGATCTGGCTGCCCGTGGTGGTGGGTATTGCGATTGGGAGTGTCTACGCAAGTTGGATCTGCCGTCGAGGCAACGAGATGGGATTGGTGGTGATTGGCGGGATGCTGATGACAGGGTCAATGTTTCTGCTGGGGATTGCGCCATGGTCGGAGCTTTGGGTGCGGGCCCTTCTGGCTCTGGCAGGTGGAGGTGGTGCGCTCTTTCTGGTTCCTTTGAATGCCTTTCTACAAGATCATGCTGCGGAAGATGAGAGAGGGTTGGTGCTCTCCGCTTCGAACTTATGCATCAATCTGAGTGGGGTGTTGGCGCTTGTTTTTCAGTTTGGGCTGAAGGCGATCGGGGTTCCGGTGTGGGGCCAGTTTTTGGTAATTTCGGTGATTTGTGGAGGGGTGACGATCTACATCATGCGGCTCTTGCCGAAGGATTTCATTCGCTTGGTCTTTCTGGGGATCTTCCGGTCAATTTATAAAGTTCGGGCGATTGGAGTGGAGAATATTCCGAAGAAAGGCGGAGTGTTGATGGTCGCCAATCACATGACTTATATTGATATCCTTGTGTTGTCGGCGGCTTGTCCCCGGCATATTCGCTTCGTGATGTTCGCGGATTGTTTCAATAATAAGGCAATCGGGAGGTTTGCACGTTTGTTTGATACGGTGCCAATTTCGCCGAACAAGGCACGTGATGGGATTCGGATTACGGCGAAAGCTCTCGAGGAGGGGGCGGTGGTGTGTTTGTTTGCGGAAGGGCAGCTTTCGCGGACGGGCGGCTTGAGTGAGATCAAGCGGGGGTATCAAATGATGGCGAAGAAGGGGGGAGCAAAGGTCTTGCCGACTTATATGGACGGTTTGTGGGGATCAATGTGGTCGTTTTCGGCGGGGAATTTTTTGAAGAAGTGGCCAAAGAAGATCCGTTACGGGCTGTCGGTGGCGTTTGGTCCGGCCATTCCCTCGAATGGCGATGTCGGGGCCGCCTTACGTGAACTCTCGGTGCTGACGGTGGCGGATCGGGAGAGGGGATTTATGGCAAGACGAAGGCGCGAGCCCCGGTTGGTTTGTAATTCTCCTCGCGGCTGGCGGAGGTTTGTGAGCTTTTTTGGGAAGAAAGAGTCCGAAGGTAGCCGGGATTACCCAAGGGACTGGGACGAGATGAAGGGGCGCTGTTGGGCCGATGATGAGGCGGGGCGTGGAATGAGAGTGAATGCGCTGCAGTTGAATCAGGTCCACATGGCGCATCGTGGTATGCGGCTTTTGGTGGAATGGGTGGCTGGTGATGAGCTGAGTGGGATTTTGGGAATCCTTTGGCCCTTGAGCGTGGGTGTAAAGGTGTGTCTGGCTGACGGCATGTCGGATCGGGAGATTTTGGCGAAGGTGGAAGCCGAGGGAATCGAAGCCGTGGCTTTGCGGGGGATTGTCGGGCGGGAGCGGTTTGTGGCCGGGTTGGTAGAGAAAGGTGTGTTGGTTTGGACTTTTGATGAGGAGGGGGTGAGTGACGGGGAATCCTTTGGTTGTTTGGTGAAAAACAGCCGGGTGGTGAGTTTCTCGAGGCCTGATCCGGACTATGAGACGACGACCGAGATGCCTCAGAGTGGTTGGCGGGAAGGGAAACGGGGAAAATTGCTCCCCGGTTGGTCGGAGAAGGAATTTGGTCCGCTGGATGAAGAAGGTTTTCTTTTGTAGAAAAGCCACGGGTTGACATTCTTGGGGGGAGGGTATTGGTTCCCGCCATGCAGAATAACGATCAGGAGACTGAAGTCGTTGAGGATGAAATCAACGCGGCAGAAGTTGTTGAAGGAGTCGAGACCGGAGAGGTTCCCGAAGGGGAAGCTGAGGTTGAGGTTCCTTTGACTCCGGAGGCAGAAGCTTTGAAATGGAAGGAAGTGGCCATCCGTACGGCGGCGGACCTCGATAATTATCGTAAGCGGATGGCGCGCGAGCGGTCGGAGGATTTGCGGTATGCGCGAGCAGGTTTGATTGAAGAACTTTTGCCGGTATTTGATAATTTCTCGATGGGATTGCAAATGGCCGAGCAAGATCAAGACTCGATGATTTATAAAGGGATGGCGATGGTGAAGGGGCAGATGCAGGATTTTCTGACTTCGCAAGGCATCAAGGAAGTGCCCGCAGAGGGGGTGTTTGATCCGAATTTCCATGAAGCGGTGGCTGAGGAGGAGAAAGAGGGGGTTGCCGCCGGTGAGATTCTTTTTGTAAAGCGCAAGGGCTACATGCTGCATGATCGGCTACTGCGCGCGGCGGCGGTGATTGTGGCGAGAGGGCCCGAAGCGGAAACGACAACCGAAGGGGGGGCAGCGTAATGGCTGAGCGTGACTACTATGAGGTGCTCGGGGTTGCCCGGGATGCGGCCCAAGGAGATATCAAGAAGGCTTATCGCAAGTTGGCGATGAAGCATCACCCGGATCAAAATCCGGATGATCCCAAGGCCGAGGAGAAATTTAAAGAAATTGGAGAAGCCTACGAAATCGTCAGTGATGAGGAGAAGCGTGCCGCTTACGATCGCTACGGGCATGCCGCTTTCAAGAATGGCGGCGGTGGCGGTGGGGGAGGTCGTGGCGGTTTCCACGACCCGATGGATATTTTTAGCCAGGTCTTTGGAGGCGGCGGAGGTGGTAGCATGTTCGACGACCTCTTCGGCGGTGGTGGTGGGGGCGGAAGACGGCGTGATACTTCCGGAAAGAAACGCGGGAGTGATCTCCGCTATGATTTGGAAATTTCGCTCGAGGAAGCTGCCGAGGGTGTGGAGAAGGAGTTGGAAATCGAGAAGTATGCTTCTTGCGGGAAGTGCTCCGGTTCTGGTTCCAAGACCGGTGGCGGTGGTGCCAAGCCATGCACGACCTGCGGCGGTCGCGGAGTGGTGGGCCAGCAGCGCGGAATCTTTATTCAGCAGGCGACTTGTCCCGAGTGTCGTGGAGCCGGCCAGGTGATCGCAAATCCATGCGGTGATTGTGGTGGCGATGGGCGCAAGCAGGCACCCGAGCGGGTGAGTATCCGGATTCCTGCGGGAGTGGACGATGGCACGAGACTTCGTTCGACCGGCAAGGGCGATGCCGGAATGCGTGGAGGACCGGCGGGAGATCTTTATGTCTTCCTCCATCTTCATGATCACGATGTTTTCCAACGGGATGGCGACGACCTTTTCTGTGAAGTGCCTTTACCTTTCTCGACAGCAGCGCTGAGCGGGGAGTTGGAAGTGCCTACACTCACTGGAAGTGCGACGATGAAAGTGCCGGCGGGAACGCAGGGCGGGACGACCTTCCGTCTTCGAGATCGTGGCATGCCGGCGCTCAATGGCCGGGGCAAGGGAGATCTTCATGTCGAAGTCCAGGTTGAGGTGCCGACGAAGCTGACTTCCGAGCAAAAGGAAAAGCTCCAGGCTTTCACCGAGTCGATTGGTGAGAAAAATTCGCCGATGCAGGAGTCATTTTTTGAGCGGGCCAAGCGCTTCTTTGAACTTTAATCGATCTCATGGATCGGTTTTTTCTGATGCCGGATCAGTGGGGGGGGAAGCCCGCGCTGACCGGTGACGAGGCTCATCATTGCTGCCGTGTGATGCGGAAGCAGGTGGGCGATACGATCGCGATCTTCGACGGATGGGGGCGGCAAGGCGAGGCTCGGATTATGAGCCTCTCCAAGAGCGAGGTGGGACTCGAGATTCTCTCGAGCAAAGATTCCGATGCTTTGAAGCCGCAGATTGAGATTGCGGTGGGGGTTCCGAAGGGGAAGACCTTTGATTTAATTTTGCAGAAGGCGGTGGAGATGGGTGTGAGTCGGATCCAGCCATTGATGAGCGAGCAGGGGAATGTGCGCTTTAAGGAAAGCGAGGGGAATGCGAAGCGGGAGAAGTGGCAGCGGGTGGTCTTGGAAGCTTGCAAACAATGCGGGCAAAATTATCTGCCGGAGGTTGCGGTGCCTCTGAGCCTGGGGAACTACCTGAAGGAATTACAGCCCGGGTTTCCGAAGTTTGTGGGTGCTCTGACTCCCGGTGCGCAAGGTTTTCGGACTCTCCTTGAAGAGGTCTCCGACCCGGGGCGAGTGGTTTTGTTGATTGGGCCGGAGGGTGATTTTTCGGCCCATGAGTATGAACAAATTTCTGCCGCTGACTTTGCTCCTGTGAATCTGGGCGAGCTTGTTTTAAGAACCGAGACGGCCGTCTTCCTGATGGTGGCTGCGGTGCGTTACCAATTCCAGTGATGAAATCCCTTCTCCTTTTTTTACTGACCGTGGTCTTTGTTTCTTGTGGAAACCCGACTGCTCCGGGTTACTCCAAGAAGTCCCGGAAATACCGCTCGGCGAAGCCGGATGAGACCTCGATTAAGGTGTCACTTTGGGATCAAAAAGCGTGGCTTTTAAATGGAGCGGGAGAGGCGATTTTGGAGACTGATGTGGCGACAGGTGTGCCTGGAAAAGATACTCCGGAAGGGATCTTCCCGGTGTTGGAGAGGATTGAAGAGAAGCGGTCGAACCGATATGGACCTGTCTCTTATACACATCTCCGAGCCCACGAGACCGAGGCTGATCT
>CAJXVQ010000525.1 GCA_913060685.1 uncultured Verrucomicrobiales bacterium | reverse complement strand
CACAGAGTAGATCGTCGGCAGCGTCAGATGTGTATAAGAGACAGCTCTAGCACCGATTGCTTCCGCGTTCTTCCCTTTTCCAATGAATTGGAGTGTGCATGGCTCGGATTCACGCTTTTTAGGGCTGAATAATGCCACGGAGTTGTTGTTTTGACTGATCAAGAATTCCCCTCCTGCGAGGGAGACGAGTCCTTTGGCATCGCCGGAGACGACCAGTCCGCTTTCCTCCGGCCAGATTGGGGCAAATTCTCCATTGCCCCGGCCCGCCAACAAAAGGCTGAGACCGCCGTGCATGCGTCCGGTTTCTGGTTGGGGGCTGAAAAAGTTTTGCACGAGATAGAGGTCGGGAAAGCCATCGGCATTTGCGTCACAGAATCTGAGTCCAAATGAGGGTGAAACTTGCGCCAGGGCAGGCAACGGTTTGAAGGTGAAGTTTCCCAAGCCATCGTTGAGCAAGATCCCACTTTGGAGTTCGTTCACTTCGAGTCGCAGCGCTTTTTCAAGTCGTTCCTTGGGATAAATCTCGTCGAGGGCTTTGATCGCAAAGTTGTGGAAAGGTTTGAGGCCTCCCATTTTTTGGGAAATTCCGGGGATCGCTTGGCTGGAACAGCTGAAGCCGCGGACTGGCTGTAAGCCATTGGCGGTGTTCTTGGCTTCGACGATTCGCATTTTACCATCGCCGGAAAAGTCCCCAAAGTAGAGGACGGTTGGGTTCAGTTTGCTCGGGTGATACTTGGTGTTGGAACCGAAATTTGAAACCGCGTAATCGATGTCGCCATCGTGGTCGACATCACAGCCCGCAATCCCGTTCCACCAGCCGAGCAAGTCTGCAACCCCACCGCCGGTAGGGGATTCCTCAAATTTTCCTTCGTTGTTTTTGAAGAGCTTGACCGGTCCCCATTCATGGGTGAGGAGGAGGTCGGAGTCACCGTCATTATCGGCGTCAGACCACAAGGCTGCCGTGACCATTCCGGTGTTGAGAAGAGCCGGGGCGAGATCCGAAGTGACATCGGTGAATCTCACATTTTGTTTTTCCGAGTCGTTGCGGATTAATCGGCTGGGAGGGGCGAGCGGATATTGTCCGGGAACGACCCGGCCACCGATGAAGATGTCGAGATCTCCATCATGATCAAAGTCGGAGGCGACAACACAGGAGCCACTTTCCTGGAGATTGGGCAACGCGTCGTTTGTCACCGGGATTAACACTCCTGTTCCGTCATTGAGGTAGAGCCGGTCCGCCAAATTTTGAGAGCCAGAATCTGATTCGACCCCGCCGCTCACGACATAGAGATCCAAATCACCATCTCCCTCTGCGTCGAAAAACAGGGCTCCCATATCTTCATTGTCGGTGGCGTCTGCGAAGATTTTGGTGTTGCGGGTGTCCTGTGTCCATTTGGCCCCATCGCGTAAAAGCAGGGTGCCTTGTGATCCTTTGGCGCCGCCGAGGTAGACGTCTTCGTCCCCGTCTCCATCGATGTCCCCCACGGCCAATCCCGCTCCCAATTGGGACATTCGATTGGGGAGAAGAGGCTGGTTTTCAAAGTCGTCAAATGCAAGTTCCCGGTGGTCGATCTGCGGAAAGCCGGGATCTTTGGTGTAGAGTGCGGGCTTTTTATCCTGGGGGTGGATTGGCGACGGGGGAGTTTCCGCAGGTTCGGTGATTGCGTAGGACTTGCCACTGCTGAGGTTTTGGAATTTTTGAACATGCCCGCTTGGCCAATGAACTTCGAGTTCTTCAATGTGACGTGCTTGACCGAGCCCGAGTTGCACGGTCGCTTCGTTGGTTGAGAGAGCGCCGCGCGCGAGAGTGAGGGTTCTCGTTTGGGTGGTGTCAGCGGTTTTGGCGATGATCGTGGCGCCCAGTCCGTGCGAGTTGCTGTGACGACCATGGAGTTTTACCTGGGCACGTTCTCCGGAGGCGTGGTTGCGGTAGAGTGCGATGGGTTCCTTGAATCGATTGACGACGAGGTCCAGGTCGCCATCTCCGTCAAGATCGGCTAAGGCCGCGCCAAAGCTTGCGTTCGCTTCAGCGAGTCCCCATTTCTTGCCAACATCTTCAAATTTCAGTTTGCCGGTGTTGCGCAGAGCCATGTTCGTATCGCGCTTGATCGGGAGCTTGGCGATGGGAGTATCCTCGCCTCCGAACTGTGTTTGCCGGCGTGTGTCACTATTGAACAGGTCGGCGGTCATTCCGTTCGTGATGAAGATATCGAGCCAGCCATCACAATCGAAATCGCCAAATTTGGGCGACCAGGTCCAGTCGGAAGCACTGAGACCAAGCTTTTGGGCGACTTCCATTTTTTGCCCCGACCCGGTATTGAGGTAGACGGAATTTCGCATATATTGGCGTGGTGAGCCGCTCTCCAGGAACCACGAAAATTTGTCCATGTCTCCCATGGCCAGCTTGGACTTGTAGTGAGTCGATCCGGCCATGTCGGTGGCTATGAAATCCAGTTTGCCGTCATTGTTGATGTCGCCGACATCACTTCCCATGGAATACCACGGGACCTGCGCGAGAACCTCGGGCGCGACATCACGAAAGGTTCCGTCACGCTGATTTTCGTAGAGCCGGTCCGGTCCCATGAAGTCATTGGCCACATAAAGATCGGGCCAGCCATCTCCATTATGATCCCACCAGGTTGCCGACAGAGTCATGCCACGGTCATGGAGGCCTGATTTCTCTCCGACTTCCGTGAATTTTCCTCCTTCATTACGGAAAAGTTGGCTGCGTTGCCCGGCACGAATCATCCAAGGACGCTGCCCGGGCCGGTCGATGGTCCCCCAAAGTTCGTTCAAATAGTCCGGTAGGATTGTTTTACCATCAGGACCAGGCCGCATGTAACTGGCGACAAACTTGCCCTGATCATAGCGCGGGTCGAGGAGGTTGACCGCGTATCGGTTGGCGGCGAGGAAAGCGTCCAAATCTCCATCCCGGTCGTAGTCGGAGAACGCCACCATGATCCCCGAGCCTTTGAAATTCAGACCAAGTTCCGCAGCTTGATCGTCAAAGACGCCCTTGCCATCATTGATGTAAAGTCGGGTGGGGCAATCGAAACCGCAAACTGTGAGATCGAGATCTCCGTCGTTGTCGATGTCCGCAAAGGATGCTCCCGATGGCCAATCGCCGTCCGGTTGTGTGAGTCCTGCCGAGGTCGTGATGTCTTCAAACCGGAAGCCGCCCAAGTTGCGGTAGAGGCGGGCTCCGTCAAGAGGGCGGGTTAAAAAGACATCGGGGAGTCCGTCGCCATCGACATCTCCAATGGTCACGCCACCGCCCGCTTCAATGCGGTCAAAAAGCTTGACCGTTTTCTTATTCAATTCCCAGCGATGGACGAAATCCATGCCTGCCGCCGCGGCGTCAATCGATTCGAAGAGCGTTTTTGTTCCCGGAGATTCGGTCGGTGTTTTAAGATCTGTGGCGAGGATTTCGGGACGCCCGGGATAGCGGACTTCAATTTTCTTTGGGCTCTCCTCGACCGATTCAGAATCTGATTTGCAAGAGGTCAAGCTGATCAGCGCCAAAAGGGAATAGGCTTTCAAGTGAGTAGGCATGAGCAAAAAAA
The DNA here is from genome assembly GCA_913060685.1 of uncultured Verrucomicrobiales bacterium. Taxonomy (GTDB): domain Bacteria; phylum Verrucomicrobiota; class Verrucomicrobiia; order Verrucomicrobiales; family Akkermansiaceae; genus SW10. Next base: position 1,316 of record CAJXVQ010000525.1, on the reverse strand, counting down.
GCCCGCTTGAAGCGGGCTTTCTTGAAAAGATTGAAAGAGTGATGCGGTCAATCATCGCGGAATCCTAGCCTAGCGGCGGCGGCGGAGAAGACCCAGACCACCGGCAAGCACAAGAATTATGGAACTTGGCTCGGGGATGGCAGTTGTGAAGGCAACCTCGGCGAAGCCGGAACGATTACCACCGTGGTTGCTCAGAATTTCGATTCCAATATATTGGGCTCCGGAAGCTCCGGACACATCAAAAGAGGCACCTGCATCACCAACGCCGGTTCCAATAGGAAGGTTTGAAGTCCCTCCAAGCTGAGTCCATCCTCCGCTTGCAAAGTCGTAAGTGGTCACCGTTCCACTGGTCGCAGGAGGAGCGAGAGTGGGGGAATTGGAATGCCAAATGTTAAAGTCAGCCACTCCCCGGTCGAGTGCGCTGGCCTCTTGAACGTTCCAAAGATACATCCGGTCGAGATCTGCCGTAGGGCCTCCAAGATCGAGAACAGCCCAAGTGGTGTCTGCTGCAGGCGTTGAAAATCCCTGCCAGTCATCCTGCCAAGCATTGCTGCTCACGGTCCAGGTGGAGGGATCATCGGCGGTTCCTTTGGCCATGCCCGAACCGTCGATGGCTTTCAAGGCCGAGCCGTCACCGGCCAAACTGTCACCTTGGTGGAAGGCATTGATTCCAGTAGGAACGACAAGAGCTGCCGCGGCAGTTCCGATTGATGCGACCGCGAAAGCGGGTAATAGTTTTTTAATCATCTTGGTGAGTGCTAGTTAACTTAACTCTTGGAGTGTCAACCTTTTGGGGGCTTGAGGTCCAGCCTGAAAACGAGTTATTTTATAAAAATAGACAGATTCGATGTAGAATTGAACAGGTTCCTTCCTGGAGAAGGTGGATTCCCGGGCGCAATTCCAAGGGGTTTGGGGCGTGAATCGACTACTCGATGGTGATTACCTCATCGAGGTTGAGGATGAGGTGGGCGGTGGAGGCGTGGGCGGCGTGGATGATTGGGTCGATGGATTCGTCACGTTTGCTTTCGCCGATGGTGAGGAACTTTTTGGCTTCCCCGGGGGCGGCTTTGAAGTAATTGAGGAAGGAATCACGGTTGCGCTTTAAGATGATGAGAGTTTCGGCATCGGGGTTGTGACCTTTGGCGAGGAGGTATCCGTAGGCGAGGGGGGCTTCCGGACTTTCCTTGATCATACGCTCGGCGAGGTGGCGGGCGGATTCGAGGAAGGTGACGTCATTCATCAAGGCAAGGGCCTGAAGCGGGGTGTTGGCTGTCTCTTATACACATCTCCGAGCCCACGAGACCGAGGCTGATCTC
>CAJXVQ010000524.1 GCA_913060685.1 uncultured Verrucomicrobiales bacterium | reverse complement strand
GAGATCAGCCTCGGTCTCGTGGGCTCGGAGATGTGTATAAGAGACAGGTTCATGGCGGATGACAAAGAGGGCGCCTATGAACGGGCGGTGGATCGCTTGATGGCCTCACCACACTTTGGTGAACAATGGGCCCGTCACTGGATGGATGTGGTGCGTTATGGAGAGTCGAAGGCCTTTGAGCAGGATTACTGGATGCAGCACACCTGGAGGTATCGTGATTATCTGATCAGGGCTTTTAATGAGGATGTGCCTTTTGATCAGTTTGTGCGGGAAGCTTTGGCAGGAGATCTTTTGGAGAGTCCGCGACTCAATCCGGGGAACGGTTTCAATGAATCGGTGGCGGGGCCCGGGTTCTTGCATCTGGCGGATGGTCACCATGGCGTGACTGATTTACACGAGGACGAGGCCCGGGTGATCGACAGTATGATCAATGTGGTTGGAACGGCATTTCACGGACTCACGATTTCCTGCGCGAGATGTCACGACCACAAGTTCGATGCCATTACGGATGAGGATTACTATTCCTTGTACGGGATGTTTCGGAGTTCGAGGCTTCACTATGCCAACTTGGCCGAGTCCAAGTGGACCAAGGAAAGAGACACTGAATTGCGCTCGGCTCATCATGAATTGGTGGTGGCAACCCGAAAAAATGCAGCAAGTCGTTTGGCTGATTTTGGAGGAACGATGGCTGAGGTTCGGAAGCTTGCTGTTGATGCCGGCGTTGTCAAATCGTGGAGCAAGTTGAATCCGAGGGATGCCAAGGCGCGAAACCAGCTTCGGGGGGAGCTTGAGAAGATTGCTTCAGTTGAGGCAGTTCGCTGGTTCGAGGCGCTTTACGGGCCGGGATCTCGGCCTGAACTGGCGGGGATAAAGCAGCTGCTTAAAGCAAAAACTCCAGAGCCCCGGAAGAGCGAGGCGCTTCCCGAGCGGAAGTGGTTGGTTGATGGTGCGGGATTTGAGGAAGCGGGTGATGGGCAGTTTTTCGTGAAGCCGGATGATGGGCGGGTGATTCTTGGTGGAGCGGGCACAGGGATGGTTGCCGGGCATCTCTCGGCACGATTGGATGGAACGGTCCGGTCGGAGGATTTTATCACCGATGGAAAGCCTGTGAAAATCTGGGTGAAAGGCCAGGGTGCGACGGTGAGCCTGGTGATCCGCAATTATGAATTGGTGGGTCACGGTCCTACAACGAGGCCCCTGCGTCAGGAGGTCAATTCCGATACGTGGAAGCTCTATCAATTTCCGACCAGCCTCTGGAAAGGAGAGACGGCTTTCTTGCAGATTCAGCATCAAGGGGAGAGCAAGCGAGTGCGTGCTTGTCGGGCTAATGCGGCGACGACCAGCGATGACGCGTGGGCCGCGGTGGCGACCGAACTCCCGGATTGGTCGAAGGTCTGGAGTCAGGGCGGGTCGATTGAGGAGGTTGTTAGAAGACTTTTGGTGGGGCCGAAAAATGGTGCGGAAGTTGAGGTGTTGGGAGCTCTCTTTGCCGCTGGACTTGTTTCTCCAGATCTCGCAGCTCCCGAGGTGAAGTCGGCTGCAGAGCAATTTGTGAGACTTGGGAATGGGATCGATCAGCCCGTCTATGTGCGGACTTTGGTCGAGGGATCGAGTGTGAACGAGCCCGTCTATATTCGGGGGAATCATAAACGTCCGAGTGATGAAAAGAACCCACGTCATTTCCTGGATGGTCTGGGAGGTGAGGCGATTGTTGGGAGAGGAAGTGGTCGACGAGAGTGGGCCGAGCAACTTTTGAGTTTGGACAATCCCCTGACTGCGAGAGTGAGGGTCAACCGAATCTGGTCGCGGATTTTTGGTCGGGGGATCGTGGCGACGGTGGATGACTTTGGGAAGATGGGTGAAGCACCCAGTCACCCGGAGTTGCTGGACTTTATTGCCGGCGACTTTGTGAAGGAGAAGTGGTCAATGAAGACGATGATCCGGAAGATTGTTCTCTCGAGCACGTTCCGAATGTCCTCGATTCCGGCTGCAGAAGCTGCGGAGTTGGATCCCCAAAATATCTCCCTTCAACGGATGTCGGTTCGCAGGATGTCGGCGGAATCAATCCGGGATCACATTCTGGTAACGAGCGGTGATTTGAATCGTGAGCTTTATGGGCCCAGTGTAATGGCTTACATCAAGGATCAGCCCAATAGTCGTGCAAAGCCGCAGGACGGTCCGCTGGGAGGCAATGGCCGACGGTCGCTCTATCTTGCAAGTCGTCGGAATTACATGCCTTCGTTCTTGCGGGCCTTTGATTCTCCGAATGCCACTGAGCCGGTGGGGAGAAGAAACGTCACGAACGTTCCCGCGCAATCTCTGGCTCTTCTCAATCATCCCTTGGTGCATCAGCAGTCGCAGAAGTGGGGGGAGCAAATTTTGAAATCCGAGGGGAGTCCCAGGGACAAGCTGCGCAACCTTCACCGGGTTGCATTCTCGCGGGAAGCGACGAAGGCTGAGGTTGCCTGGGGCATCGCAGCCCTTGAAAAACTTGGGGTTGCTCAAAATCCGCAGGAGGCTTGGTCCTCGCTGTGTCACATCATCATGAACCGAAAGGAATTTATTTATGTCTTCTAGTCTTGGCCATCTCTCCCGTCGTGACGTGCTCCACCGGGGCTCGCTTGGATTTGGTTCGCTCGCTTTTGCAGGCTTACTGGATCAAGAATCTGTTGGGGCGGCCAAGCCTCACTTTGCCCCCAAGGCCAAGCATGTGATTTTCCTCTACATGGATGGTGGGGTGTCCCATGTGGATAGTTTTGATCCCAAGCCGCTTCTTAAAAAAGAGAATGGTCAAAAGCCGAAGTTCGAAGTGGAAGCCACCGTCTTTAATAACAACGGAAATATTTTGGCGAGTCCCTGGGACTTCAAGAATTACGGGAAGAGCGGAATTCCCATCAGTGACCTTTTCCCACACATTGGATCATGCGCCGATGAACTCTGCGTGATGCGTTCAATGACCGCGTTTTCTCCGAGTCATCCCAACGCGAATTACTCCCTGCACAGTGGTTTGATTCTGGCCGGGCGACCCAGTATGGGAGCTTGGGCTTCCTATGGTCTTGGAAGTGCGAATGCCGACCTTCCGACCTATGTCGTGGTTCACGGTGGACAGGTGCCCTCCGGGGGATTGCAGATGACGGGAGAAGGATTTCTTCCGGCGGCTCACGGACCCTCGGTTTTACATCCCAAGGGAGTGGTTCTTCAGAATATCAAACCGCAGGAGAAGCGCGCGGGGCTTCAGGAGGATAAGCTGGCCTTGCTTCGACAGATTGATGGGAAGCTTCAAGAACAGCGGCCGGATTCGGCGCTCATTGCATCTGCCGTGAAGAATTATGAGATGGCTTACCGGATGCAGATGGCAGTGCCTGAAGTGACCGATATTTCGAAGGAGTCGGAATCGATCAAGGAACTCTACGGGCTGAATTCCAAGTTCGACAACACCCGGACATACGGAGCCCAGTGTCTCATGGCGCGGCGTTTGGTTGAGAAAGGGGTGCGCTTTGTGGAGTTAACGATTACGACTGGAAACGGTGACCGCTGGGATCAACACGGCGGATTAAAGAATGGGCATTCCAAGAATGCTCTCGCGGTGGATCAGCCGATTGCGGCTCTCATTAAGGATCTTAAATCAAGAGGGCTTCTTGATTCGACCTTGATTGTGTTTGCGGGGGAATTTGGAAGAACTCCGTTTGCGCAAGGTCGTGATGGCCGGGATCACAATCCGCAAGGATTCAGTATCTGGATGGCGGGCGGCGGGATCAAAGGGGGCACCATTTACGGAGCGACCGATGAGTATGGCTATCATGCCATCGAGAACAAGATGACGGTTCACGATATGCACGCGAACATGTTGCACTTGATGGGCGTGGATCACAAGAAGCTCACCTATCGCTACGGTGGTCGCGATGTCCGGCTCACCGATGTTCACGGCGAGATTATTCCTGAGATCTTGGCTTAGAGAGTGATCTCTAAAGTGACCGGGCAGTGGTCGGAGCCGAGGACGTCGTCGTTGATTGAGGCCGCTTCGAGCTTTGGGCCGAGGGCGTCGGAGACGACCCAGTAGTCGATGCGCCAGCCCACGTTCTTGGCGCGGGCCCCGCCACGGTAGCTCCACCAGGAATAGGCTTCGGTGGTGTCGGGATGGAAATGGCGGAAGGTGTCGATGAAACCCGCGTCCAGAAGTTTGCCAAAGCCGGCTCGTTCCTGAGGGGAGAAGCCGGCGCTTTTATGGTTGGTTTTCGGGCGGGCGAGATCGATTTCCTGATGAGCGACGTTGAGGTCACCGGAGGCCACGACAGGTTTTCCTTCGGCTTCGAGGGTTTTGAGATACTCGCGGAAGGCGATGTCCCATTCCATGCGATAGGGGAGGCGAAGGAGTTCATTTTTGGCGTTGGGCGTGTAAACGGTGACGAGGAAGAAGTCGGGGTATTCGAGGGTGAGGACGCGGCCTTCGAGGTCACCTTCGGCGCTCTTTTCGCTACCGATTCCAAGTCGCACGCTGAGTGGTTCGGTCTTGGTGAAGACGGCGGTGCCGGAGTAGCCGGGCTTCACCGCGGAGTTCCAGTAGACGCGGTAGCCAGCGAGTTCGAGGGGAATATCGACTTGCTCGGGTTTGGCTTTGGTTTCCTGGAGGCAAAGGATGTCAGGGGTGTGTTCGAGGACGAAGTCGGTGAAGTTCTTTTTTAAGACCGCGCGGATGCCGTTGACGTTCCAGGAGATGAGTTTCATTGATTGGAAGGTGAGGGAAGATGAGAGGAACGTCGAATGCCGAACGCCCAATTTTGAATTTTTGAATGCTTGGTTGGGGGCGGGGAGGGACACTCTCCAGAGTGTCCTTTCGACGCGCCGACAAAAAAATGGTGCCCCCTTGCGGCTGTCTCTTATACACATCTGACGCTGCCGACGA
>CAJXVQ010000523.1 GCA_913060685.1 uncultured Verrucomicrobiales bacterium | reverse complement strand
GAGATCAGCCTCGGTCTCGTGGGCTCGGAGATGTGTATAAGAGACAGTCTTTGGGGAGAGCATGTTTAGCCGCAAGACAGATGCCAGTAAGATCGCGCTGGTGAAGCTGGTGGAGTGGCTGCGCGAAGATGAGGCGATTCTTTTGGATACGCAGTGGATGACGGATCATCTGCGGACCTTTGGAGGATATGAGGTCCCGGCGGCTGAGTATCGCAAGATGCTGGCGGAGGCGATGGATTTTTGATGGTGGCGGCATTGTGCGAAAGGCCGTGATTATAGCACGATTCCTCCCTTTCGATTTTCAATCGCGGTGGGATTGCTATTTTCGGCCGAAGGGTTGGAGGGACTCCTTGCCGTCGATCCATGAGGCGAAATAGGGCCATGGCGCTTTCTCTCTCCATGCAAATACGAAGAAGGGGCCATCGCAGGAGAAGTTGCGAGGCACGTAGGTGATTTTTCGCGGTTTCGAGGGAGTGCCAAAGGGCTCAGCTCCGGTGGCTGTTTCAACGCGGATTCGAGCACCTTTCTCGAAGAGTTCGAACCGGGTGATTTGATAGGCCATGGCGATCTGCCATGGCTGTTTCTTTTTGGGGTGGAATCGGGCTCCTTTCAGTTGGCTGGTGAAAAAGGTATCCGCGTCGAGGCTCAGGTAAGGAATCTTGACGGTGTCGTTTTTATGCAAGGTGCCGTCTGTTAAACTTCCGTATCGTCCACTGAGAGGGGCTTTAACGGCGGCGGTCACTTGTTGGATTGCTTTTTCGAAACTTAGGGCAATCTCAGGTCGGAAAATGATGAGTGTTTCATCCTTTCGATCAGTGGAAACTTGTAGAATGAATGACTGTTTTTGGGGCTTGTAATCGAGCACTTTGACACTCTGGCCATAGTTGTCACTGTAGCTTCCGATTGTGCCAAAAAATTCCACCTTATGGTTTTTTCCATTGCTGTCCTTAAACTTAAGAGGGGATTTTTTTGAGCGAAAGAATGCTTTCTCAAAACTGAGGTCACGAACAAGAATGCCGTAAATGGAATATCCTCCGGTGTCTGTGGGAAGTCTGCTTGGGGTCATTTGCACGCCGAACTGCTTCTTGATTTTAGCAGCTGTGGCTCGAGCAAACTCTGGTGTCGCAGGACCGGCGAAAGTCGCATAACCATCTTTGGGCATGACATCGGCCACTTTCCATTGGAACTGATCGAGGCGGGACATCAGGGCGTTTGCAGGCTCAATCTTTTCCGGGGGACCTCCCAGTATCGCATTCATCTTGTCCCAGGAATCCTGGAATAAAGGGGACCACACGAGAGTCTGTCCCGGAGGTGGAAGTTTTTCGATGTCGAGAACAGCCTGGGTTTCACCAAGGACCGGGAAGCCCGCAATGAAGAAGGCTGAGAGAATGAGGGTGTGGGGGATCATGATCGTAAAAGTCTCTCAATGAAATTTCACCGAAAAGAGACATGATGGACATTGAGTGAGTCATCAGAAAGATCCAATTTGGAGAGATCGATCATTTTGAATGCTCCCCCGGTTCATCGAGATTTTGATTTGAAGTGCCGATAGAGATAGATACTGCCAAAATAGAGGAAAGGGAGGCCCAGAAGATTGGCGGTCAAGATGTCGATGACTCGCCATTCAATATCGAAGGCGGAAAATCCGGGGTCGGAGGGGGCCACGAGACAATTGACCTGCTGCTTCTCTTTTTGGGCGGCGAGAAGATTTTCGTAGAGCGACTCGGTCTCGGAGAAAATGGCCAGTCTCTCGGATTGGTAGGTTTTCCCTTTAAAAACGTATTCGTAGCGACCGGTGATTGAGACACCGCCCCTGCTTGAACTTGTCCGGTCGATTTCAAGAACCGTGGCCGGAACTTCTTCCGCCGTGCTCAGGATACTCCGCTGATGAAATTTAAAGGGCGTGTAGCCAACGAGACCAAATCCTACCGCGAAGAACAGGACTCCCATGACGAGAACCAAAGGCGATCGATATTCGGAAATTTTCTTGGGTAACATTTTCTGGTCCAAGATTTACCATCGTGAACGATGGGTCACGCTACCACTCGCAAAGTGACTCAAGGTGGTCGGCGGAACCGTCGCGGAGCCAGGCGTCGAGTTGGGCCGGATCCTTGAGCTGCTGTCCGCGTGATCGGGGAACGACGATGAACTTTGATTCGATCTCGGGAAGGGTGGTGAGGTCGCCCCAGAGTTTCTCGAATTGGGTGACGGGGAAGACATCTTCCTGACCGTTGCCCCAACGTTTTTTCACTTCCTTGAGCGTGATATAAGTGGGGAGACGGGCTGCGACTTCCCGGATGCCTTTCGTGATCTTTTCCTGATTACCGGAAAGGACATCGTCGCGGGTGAGGCCGAAGAGATCGAGGAGCTTATCGATGTCGATCCAAGTCGTCATCGAGTTGTAGTAGGAGAGTTCGAATTCGTCCTCCTCGCGTGGCATGGCAAGACCTTCGAGGAGGCGCGGGCTTCCATTGACAGAGGCAAGGCCGCCTCCTCTGTCTTCAAGGCGGCGGGTGATCACTTCAAAGGTCAGTCCGGTATCGCTTGCGAGATGGTGCCCAAGGAGGGCAGGATCAACATCGGCACCGAGGGTGTCGATGTTGTGAAGCATCAGGGTTTTGAGCTGCGGGCGCTCGGTCAGGAGTTCGGCGAGAGTGCCGTTGAGGAGAAGGTTGGGGACTTCGTAAAAGTGTCCGACCGGATGAAGGCACTGGAGGGGGAGGTTGTCGGTGTAGTCCGAGGCTTCACCTGCGCCTTTCGCCCAGCCGATGAGGGCGGTGCGGAGGGAGTCGCGCATCTTTTGTTGCTGCTCATCGAGGACTTGCTGGGGCATTTCCTCCCAGGCGAAGCGGAGGTCGCGGACGGAGGGCACCATGCGGAGGCCCACGGAACGGCCTGGTGAGAGGTGGAGCGGTCCGGGGTAGTTGTAGTCGGAAACGGTATCGAGGAAGCTCCGGGTCGGCTTGTGGGTGAGGTAGGAAGTGGTGAAGAGGTGGGGGATGGGCGTGCCTGCTTCGGAGCCTCGTTTGCGGGACTTGCCCAGGTGGGTTTCGATAAAAGTACGGTGGCGACCGCCGAGGCGGGCGAAGGGGTGGAGGGCTTTGCAAACTCCGGCCCCCTGGGTCCAACGGGAGCCTGCTCCGGCAGCGAGGGTAATCACGCCGACTTCGCCGTCGACGAGGGCCTTTTTGCCAAGTGCGAGATGCGTCGTATTTTTGGAAATGCTAAAGTCGGTGATGTCACTTGGTGCGACGTCCTTGATCGAAGTGGTCGCCGGGAGGCGATTCTGGGCGAGGCCGATGCGGCCTTCTACGAGATCCTTGCGAATCTTTTCGTGTTGGGGGCGGTCGAAGCCGTTGTTTTTGAGAAGTTCTCCGAGGGAGCGGCTTTCTTCCTGATCTTCGCTGGCCCGTGGGATGAGGGTTTCGAAAAGGGCCTCGACTGAAGAGGAAAAGGCCGGATTGGTGCGGCAGGCCTTCGCAAATTGATCGAGCTCGGCGCGGCTGGTGGGGGAGAGGTTGGTGGGCGGGGTGCGGAGGGTGTCGCCGAGTGAGAGGTGGTAGAAGGCGGGAGGGAGAAGGGCGTCTTCTCCCCGATGAAGGGAGCCGAAGGTGCCGTGCGGGTTGATGCCAAAATCGTAGACAACGGGGTCCATCGCGAAGGGAAGGGCGTTCTCCAACTCGCTCTTGGTTTGGAGCATAATGCCGTGGATGATATTGAGCGCCTCCTGCTTGCGGGAGGGGTCGACAATGAAACCCATGCCGCCGCCCGACATGCCGCCGAGCATCCAGAAGCCCCAGAAGTCATCGCCGAATTTCTCGGAAACGCGGGTGATGAGAGTTTCAGTGAAGTGGTTGGTGGCCCAGGGAATGATGGTTTGGAGCGGGCCTCGGAAGTTTTCGGTGGTGAGACGACCGAGGGTGCGAATGTCTCCTTTGGCGAGGGCGGCTACGATTTGATCGAGAAGGTCGAGTGCGTCTTGGCGGGCCTGCCACTCGGCTGAGGAGCGGGTGAGGTATTTTTCGGTGACCATCTCGAGGATGGGGCCGACGTTTTGGGCCATGCCGCCGTGGACGAGGATGAGAGAGTCGGTGAGGGCCTGGCGGGCGCTTGCGGGAATTTCGTCTTCGCCAAAGACCTTGTGCTTGGGCATGAGACGGCCTTTGGAGATGCCGTGCTCGGGGTCGGTCTCGCCGGCGAGTTCGCCTTCAATGAGTTTGATGCCGGGCCAGACGCCGCCGGAGTCCTGCCAGCCGCCGCCGGAGCCGCCGATCCATTCACCGAGAACGGCGCGGGCAAGTACGAGACGCCTCTCACTTTCGGTGAGTTCGCCGGTGAGGGATTTTGTTTGCCCGGTGGCACGCATGCACGCGCTGATGAGGGCGGCGAGAAGGTTGGTGGAGACGGCGAGGCGGGAGCCTTTTGGGATGTCGTTGACCGAGGAGATGATTTCAATGCCGCGACCGGGTCCGGCAATGCGGGAGAGGAGGGCGGCGAGGGATTGGCCGGAGCCCTCGATGCCCGGAGGGACGATGCCGGCGGCGATGACGGCGGCTTTGAGGAGTCCCAGGTAGTCTTTGGCGAAGTCGAAGACGTCGGCGAGAGATGAGATCTCGGCGGTGGCCTTGAGATCGATGGAGGTGAGTCGGAGGACGGGTTGATCGATGATGCGGAAGTAGGCCTCGACGGGGGGCTTTGGTTTCGTATCGCGACCGTGGACGGCGAGATCGACCGAGACGTTGACGACACGGGCTCCCTGAGGGTAGTCCATGCCAAGGAAGAAAATGTCGGACCATGCCGAGTGGGTCAGGTCCATGCGAACAGGAGTGCGTTCGCAGAGGACGGGGAAGATGTGCTTGTCTTGTTCTGTCTCTTATACACATCTCCGAGCCCACGAGACCGAGGCTGATCTCG
>CAJXVQ010000522.1 GCA_913060685.1 uncultured Verrucomicrobiales bacterium | reverse complement strand
CTACACAGAGTAGATCGTCGGCAGCGTCAGATGTGTATAAGAGACAGGTTTCATCGAGCTCGCCGGACAAGTTCCGTCGAACTTTAAGCTCGTAATCCTCCCCTCTCCCGACCGGGCGGACCCGGCTACCGAACTTGCCGATGCCCTCAGTCTCCCGGTCACGAACCTCGCGGGTGATAAACTAATCGATTTCCTCGCCACCTGCCGGGCCCTCGTTGCAAATGACGGATCCGTCCCCCATCTGGCCGCCCTTGTCGGCACCCCTTCACTCGTCCTCTTCGGCCCCAACGAGCCCGAGTGGCGCCGCCCGCTTGGCCGTATTCACAAAGTCATCCGTCATCACGTTCCCTGCAGTGGCTGTCTCCTCAATAAATGCCCGCTCGACCACCGCTGCATGAGAAAAATTACGGTCGAAAGCTTGACCTTGGATTTACAATCGGTCCTCAAGGACGAGTAGGTTCAGTCCTTCATGACATACCGCAGAAGCAAGGACTGAACCGTGCTGTAAAAGTCACTCCGATAATAAGCGGCGCGGGCCACCGGATCCTCGATTTCCGAAACTTCGGCAAACTCCCGGGGCCCAAACTGGTATCGTTCCTCAAGCCCAAGTCTCGCCTGATTGAGTGCGCCATACCAGATCTCGGCATTTTTCGTTTCGATGTGAATGTCGCCCTCTTCCCCCTTTGCTTTCATCACGTCCTTCATCACAGCGAGTCTTTGTTTCGAGAACTCCTGCTCTAATTCCGGGGCCACGATCTCGTCCCACATCGAATCCTCATCCATCAATTTCGCAAGACGCTTTGAGAGCTGACCGTGGCCGTCATTCGCGATTTCAAGAAGGACAATCCAGTCTTTCTCTCCTTCGGGGATCAGCTTCAAGCCGCCCGCCACTGTCGGTCCAATTGTCATTCAGCTTTCTCAAGAGTGGCATTCAACTGGGCGCTGTGCAGCTGATTCACATACATCTCCCCCTTCTCACGCCCACCGGTCCATACGATGGCACGCCCCTGCTGGTGCACCGCCATCATCAACTTATTCGCCTGCTCGCTGGAGAACCCGAAAACCTTGATCAGCACCCGGCTGACATACTCCATGAGGTTCACCGGATCATCGAGAACCACGACCTGCCAGGGCTTGTCGGTTTTCGAACGGGGCTTCGTCCGGGTTTCGTGGGCCGGGGATTCAACTGCCTTCATCACTTAAACTTCCGCTACTTTCTCCGGAGCCTCAAACCACCGGCCGTGCTCCCTGATGAGATCCTGAAGCCGCTCGACCGCTTCTCCCTCCGGAATGTTAAATTTCACGGCCTGCTTTCCGACATAGAGATTGATCTTCCCCGGTGCCCCTCCGACATAGCCAAAGTCTGCGTCCGCCATCTCGCCCGGGCCATTCACAATACAACCCATCACCGCGATGCGGACTCCTTTGAGATGACCCGTCGCCTCCCGAATTTTCTGCGTGGTATCCTGCAAATTAAACAAGGTCCGGCCACAACTCGGGCACGCCACGTAGTCGGTTTTGAAAATCCGCGCGCCTGCCGCCTGCAGGGTATTATAAGACAGCCGCAATGACTGCCCCGGGGCCTCTTCACCCTGCACCAGAATCGCGTCTCCAATGCCATCACAAATCAAGGAGCCCAAATTCATGGCGGCATTAAGTAACACAGGAAGGAAATCAGCCGCCGCATCGGTGGAGGGATTCAGCGTGTCCTTCAGCAAAATAGTGTGTCGCGCGTCCACCTTGGCCGCCAGGAGACGAAAGGCCGCAATCGTCGGCATCTCCAGCCCGTCCTGCACCGTGAGCAATTTCGGCTCGGTCGCTTGATTGGCCTCGGAAATCGCCTCATTGTCGCGCGGGTCCAAGGCCAACACCCCGGAATCCTCGGCGACAATCTCCGGCTTAAAGTCACCCATCTGCTCGATCTTGTGAGCCACCGCCTCCCACTTCTTTTTGGAGGTGAAAACCTTCATCAACTCGGTCCCGCCAAGCATCAGATCATTCACCTTGAGAACCTCACTTTTTCGGCGTTCGTATTCAAACGGATTCCAACTTTCCTTCACTCCGGTCTCACAACCACCCGTCGGGATCGCCTTGACCAAGGCCTGCGCCACCGGAACCTCGTGCACCGAATCCTCGGTCAAACTCACTCGGATGGTATCGCCGATACCATCCGCCAAAAGACTCCCAATTCCAATCGCACTCTTGATCCGTCCGTCCTCACCGTCACCGGCCTCGGTCACCCCCAGGTGCAGCGGATAATTCCAGTCTGCTCCTTCAGCGTCCAAACGCGCCACCAATAAACGGTAGGCTTCGATCATCACCTTGGGATTCGAGGCCTTCATCGAAAACACGAAGTTGTGGAAACTCTCCTCACGCGCAATTCGCGCAAATTCCAAAGCGCTCTCCACCATTCCCAGCGGAGTGTCGCCGTAGCGATTCATAATCCGGTCGGATAGCGACCCGTGATTCGTCCCGATCCGCACCGCCCGACCCAGTTCCTTACAAAGATGCACCAAAGGGGTAAACTCCTTGCGGATTCGCCCCAGCTCCTCGGCATACTGCTCGTCCGTGTATTCCCGGATCTCGAATTTCTTCTTATCGACGTAATTCCCCGGATTGACCCGGATCTTCTCCACCCACTTCGCCGCCTCAAAGGCCGCGTCCGGCTTAAAGTGAATGTCCGCCACCAAAGGCACCTCGCAATTCGCAGACCTCACCCCATCGCGGATATTTTCCAAATTTCGAGCGTATTTTTTGGTCTGCGCCGTGATCCGCACCACCTCGCAGCCCGCATTCGCCAGCTGCAAAATCTCCTTCACACACGCATCGGTGTCCCGGGTGTCCGAGGTGATCATCGACTGCACCACCACCGGGTTCCCTCCTCCCATCTTCACATTTCCAACCGTAACCTCCCGCGACTCGCGGCGTGAGTAGTTGAAGAGATCTTTGCAGTAACGTAATTCAGGTGCCATGTGCTTCGGTCAGACTTCTACGGCAAAAAACGCTCCCCCGCAACGCCCGCCTTGCCTGATTGCGCGCCGAACCAATCTGGAGAGCCCTCTTCTCAAGAAACCCAGGGCGTCACACTGCTTTGCCCTGGGTTCATATCACCTTGGTCGTTGACTCATTCAGGACTGAAATTCCATCCGCCCGCTCACCAGGTGCTATTCGAAAACCGCCGCCAGTTCCTCCGGCTCCAAAACCGCCGCCAGTTCCTCCGGCTCCATCTTGCTGAGGAGAAAAAAAGCGTGTTCGGCATCGGCCCATTGAGTCACGGCCCATTCCAAATTCTTATCGCAGGCATGGCATCCACTGGCGGCATCCTCGATGCCATTCATTTCATCAGCACCGTCAATCGCCTTACGCTCCATCATGACAAGATGAACGACATTCCCGTTCTTCTTGTAGCAGATCAAGGAGCCCCGGCTCTTTTGCCCGCCGATCTCGAGAAACTTGCACCCCACTCCCTGAACATCCTCCAATCCTTCGGGAAGTTTGTCGGAAAATTTGTTGGGAGTTGGAAGAGGGAGACTCTTGCCTTTCAACCACTCATAGAGAGCTGCTTGACGATCGTTTTGCAAATCCAGAGAGAAGAAGGGGGACTCAAGCATCTCAATCGCAGAATACTCAATCTCTCTCGGCGTCGTTCCCGCAATGGCATTGCCTCCCGCTCCCGCAAAAAACACGGTCACGGCGATCAGCACCGCAACCACTGCAGCTGCCGTCGTTGTCCAAACTGCTACTTTAAAAAAGCCCCGACGATGCTTTTGCGGCATTTCAACGACCTTCTGCTCCACCTCCATCGCTCCGAGGATCTGATCACGCAGTCCCTCCGGCGCTCTCACCGCAGCGAGGGCCCCCACGAAGTCGGCATCAAATTCAGCCGGCTGATCCTGCGCACCTTCGAGCACATCGAAGATGGCATCGCGGAGATCCTCCGGGATGCCGGCATTTGAGAGCATCGCCGCAAATGCCGCATCCTGGGCTCGCTCGGCCGCCAGCCATTCCCCCAACTCACGGTCCTTTGCCGCCAGCTCGAGAGCCTCGGCAAAGGCCGGTTCATCTGCGTCTTCCCCATCCGGGCGGAAGCTCTGCAGAATAAATTTTGCGCGTTCCTTATCCATTGTTCTTTTGAATCGTTTCAGGTTTAAAGTCCACAATGCGTGTTGCCACGCTTTTGGGTCCGGAGGTCATTTTTTTGCGGAGCTGATCCTTTCCGCGTGAGATTCGAGACATCACAGTGCCAATCGGCACGTCCAGGACCTCGGCTATCTCTTTATAAGAATGTTGTTGAAGGTAAAACAGAGTCAACGGAGCCCTGAAGGTTTCATCGAGTTCACTCAACAAAATCACCGCCCTCTGGGCATCCAGCTTACGGCCGGATTCCTCTTCCTCGTATGGCAACTCGTGCTCCGCTTCGCTAATCTCAGTCTCCGGGTGACGCTGGGAACGCCGGGCATTGCCGAGATGCTCACGATACAAGGTTGTAAAAAGCCACGTCTTCGCCTTGGACCGGTCCTTCAGCTGATGCCCCTTTTGAGCCCAGATCACAAATGTCTGTTGAACCAAATCTGCCGCGCGGTCGGGATTCTTCGCCAGGGAAAAACCAAAGCGATATAGCGCCTGATAATATTGATCCACTAAGTCTTCGAATTCGTCCATCTGTCTGATTTTCTGACAATATGAGCTGACTGTCGCGCACTTATTCCCAAGATTTCCCTTCTTTATTTTTCATGCATCGCAGATTATCCATACTCAGTTATGAAAAGCCGCTTTCTCCTCGCCTCCTTTGCCCTCCTTCAAACGACTCTCGCTGAATTTCGGCAGGAGAAAACCGACTCCTCACTCAAGCTCTTCGACGGCGACACCCTCGTCACTGAATACCTGTCTCTTATACACATCTCCGAGCCCACGAGACCGAGGCTGATCT